>DVHY01000130.1 GCA_018711755.1 Candidatus Limivicinus faecipullorum
GTTGACAGAGAAGCCGTGCGCATGGACATACTTATGGCCTTCCAGCGCTGCATAGGAAGCAAGCCCATAGACAAGATATCCCTGCGGGATATCGCCGCCGAGGCCGACATGAGCCACCCAAAACTCCTGAACTATTTTTCCAGCAAAAATGAGATAATCTATACCTATATCCGATATACCAGGGATTTTATCAGCAGCCGCTGCGAGGGCTGGTTCAGGGAAAACCTGCGCAGCGGCTACGCCTCCAATCTGGAGTACCTCAACGCCTTTATGAAGTACGTGGCAGAGGGCAAGGAGGGGGAGCTGCGCCCTGTGGCCGCCAGCCAGACCTTTGTGCTGGGCTATTATGACAGCGTGATAGGGCAGATGGTGAGGGAGGAGTTCAGACACTGGCACAGCACCATGGACCGCTGCCTCAGGGAGGCCTGCGGCGAGCATATGGGCCCCGGAGAGGCGGAGGCCCTGATGTATCTCTGCGTGGGCGTGATGGTCTGCAATTACAACAAGGACATGAGCGGCGATATAAACAGAGATATAATGGGCCGCCTGGCCCGGCTGACAGGGCAGTGAAAAGCGCATAAAAAAACTCAGGATGCCATCCTGAGTTTTTTATTATCGTTATGCTTAGTTATGTAAACAAAATTATGAAAACTTATCCACCAGATCCCGGGCCTGGTCCAGAGTGATGCCCGCCTCCAGGGCCAGACTTTTCAGCTGCTCATACTCCGGCTTGGACTTTTCCACGCCGTAGCCGCTGGAGCGCTTTACGGAAACCGGGCCGTAGGGGCTCTGCACATAGCCCTTTTCCCGGCGGAGTATATAGCGGCGGCACAGGGTCTCCCGGACGCCGATGGTGCTGGTATGGCGGAAGATGAGGGAGAGCATTTTCTCCCGGTCCTCCGGGGTACAGAGCACGGTGAGGCGCAGGCCAGGGCGGCCCTTCTTCATGCCCAGGCTCTCCCAGCAGGCGTCCAGTGCTCCCTGAGCCATAAGCTGTTCCAGGGCAAAGCCCACGGCCTCGCCGCTCATGTCGTCCACGTTGCAGCTGAGCTCCACCGCCTCCTCGCCCTGCTCTCCAAGGAAGGCGCGCAGGCAGTTGGCCTGGGGGAAATCCCTGGAGCCCAGGCCGCAGCCTATGTGCTCCGGGCGCGTAAGGGGCAGGGGCCCGAAGTCCTGAACGAAATATTTCAGCAGAGCCGCCCCGGTGGGGGTACACAGCTCTCCCTTTATTTCCCCGGAATAGCAGGGGATGCCCCTGAGCAGCTCCGCCGTAGCGGGGGCGGGCACCGGCAGAAGGCCGTGGGCACAGCGCACGGTGCCGCTGCCCACGTGGACGGGGGAGGCGCAGATGCGCTCCGGGGCCAGCTCATGGATGAGCAGGCAGACGCTGAGGATGTCCGCCACGGCGTCCAGGCTGCCCACCTCGTGGAAGTGTATCTGCTCCACGGGCTGGCCATGGACTTTGCTCTCCGCCTGGGCCAGCAGCCGGTATACCTCCAGGGCGTCATGGATCACGGTCTCCGGGAGGGGACATGAAGAGATGAGCTGCCGTATATCCCCCAGACTGCTGTGGTGATGGTGGCCGTGCTCATGCTCTTGTTCCTCTTCTTCCCTGCCGTGGATAAGCACCTGATAGCGCAGGCCGCGGATGCCGCACTTCTCTCCCTGGAGGAGATTGGCCTCCAGGCCGGGCAGAGGCAGGGAATTGATGCTTTGCAGTATATGGTCTTTCCTGTCTGTCAGGGAAAAAAGGGCGGCGGCCAGCATATCCCCGGCGGCGCCCATGGACAGGTCTAAATACAGGGTCTTCATATTAATCTCCTTTGCGGCCCTCCGGGTCTATGCGTATGATGCCGAAGTCTTGGGAGAGCAGCTGCTGAATTTTGCCCAGATCATTTTCCGCCTTATCCAGCTGCCCGGCGTCCACCTGCAGCAGTGCGCCCCAGTCCCTGAGGCGCAGACGGAAATTCCGATAGCCCAAAGCGGCGAGAGCCGCCTCACCCCGCTCCACTCTGGCCAGGTCCTCCGCCCGAAGGGGGCAGCCGGTGGGTATCCTGGTGGCCAGGCAGGCGTAAGAGGGCTTGTCCCAGGTGAAGAGCCCCGCCTGGGCGGACAGCTGACGAAGGCGGGACTTGGTGATGCCCGCCTCCCGAAGGGGGGAGCGGACTTTCAGCTCCCGGATGGCCCGCATACCGGGGCGGTCGTCATCGCTGTCGGAGGCGTTGGTGCCGTCTATTATCAGGGAGTATCCCTCTGCCCCGGCGGCAGAGACGAGAGCGCCGAACATGCGCTTTTTGCAGTAGTAGCAGCGCTCCGGGGGATTGGAGGCTATCTCCCGGCAGCTCAGCTGATCCAGCTCTATGACCCGCAGCTCCAGCCCCAGCCGGCGGCAGAGCCGCAGGGCGTCCTCCAGCTCGAAGGCGGGCTGGAACTGGGACTTTACAAAGTAGGGCCGGACATCCGCTCCGGCCTCACAAGCGGCCCACAGCAGGTAGGCGGAGTCGGCGCCCCCGGAAAAGGCCAGGGCGGCCCGGGGATTCAGGAGAAAGAATTCCTTCAAAGTCATGGCTTCTGACTCAGATGGTTGATGATGTTGGCCAGATAGCCGGCGCCGAAGCCGTTGTCGATGTTCACCACCGACACGCCGCTGGCGCAGGTGTTGAGCATGCTCAGCAGAGCGGCGATGCCGCCCAGGGAGGCCCCATAGCCCACGCTGGTGGGCACGGCTATAACCGGGGCGTCGGCCAGGCCGCCTATCACCGAGGGCAGAGCGCCCTCCATGCCTGCCACGGCGATTATGCAGCGGGCGTTCATTATAGGCTCCAGGTTGTGCAGCAGCCGGTGTACCCCGGATACCCCCACGTCATAGAGCTTGGTGACTTTATTGCCCAGGGCCATGGCGGTCACCGCCGCCTCCTCCGCCACGGGGATGTCGCTGGTGCCGCCGGTAGCTATGACTATCTCCCCGTCACCGTCCGGCTCCGGCATGGAGCCGATGACCCCGATGTGCCCGGCCTGGTTATAGTCCAGGGGGTGGACTTTGACTATCTCCGCGGCGGCGGCATTGTCGATGCGGGTGACAAGGATGGTCTTCTGCCCCCGCTGGCGCATGGCCGAGGCAATGGCGCAGATCTGCTCCGGGGTCTTGCCGGCGCCGTAGATGACCTCCGCAACGCCCTGGCGCAGCTCCCGGTGGTGGTCCACCTTGGCAAAACCCAGGTCCTGGAAGGGCTCCAGCTTGAGCTTGGTCATAGCCTGGGCGGGCTCCAGCTCCCCGCTTTTCACCTGCTGGAGAATATGCAGTATATCCTGCTGACTCATAAGATACCTCACTGAAAACAAATTAAACTGTACAATTCTATATTTTATTATGCGGCGCCGCCCGTGTCAACTGCAAAGCGGACAAGGCGGATCTGCTCTCCCGGCCGGGAATAGGGCAGGAATCGACAAAAATATAAGTTTGTCGTATTGACAAATTTTTTCTTTCTGTTAATCTGAATTAGATAGCGATGGAAAGACTGCAAAGGAGCGAGACAATGACTGCGGATGTGATAAAGGGACTGCTTATTCCTCTGGCGGGGACAACGGCGGGCTCTGCCTGCGTGTTCTTTATGAAGGGCTCACTGAGCCTGAACGTGCAGAGGGCTCTGGCCGGTTTTGCCGCCGGAGTTATGGTAGCGGCCTCTGTGTGGAGCCTGCTGATCCCGGCGATGGAGCAGGCCGCATCCATGGGTCAATGGGCTTTTCTGCCCGCCGTTGCAGGCTTTTGGCTGGGGGTGATTTTCCTGCTCTGTCTCGACCGGCTGGTGCCACACATCCATGCGGACTGCGGTGAGGCAGAGGGGCTTAAGTGTAGCCTGGGGAGGAGCACCATGCTCACTCTGGCCGTGGCTCTGCACAATCTGCCCGAGGGCATGGCCGTGGGAGTGGTCTATGCCGGATGGCTCTCCGGGAACGGGGAGATATCCCTGGCCGGGGCCCTGGCCCTGTCTCTGGGCATTGCCATACAGAACTTCCCCGAGGGGGCAATCATCTCCATGCCCCTTAGGGCCGAGGGCCTGTCCAAGACCCGGGCTTTCGGCTATGGCCTGGCCTCCGGCGTGGTAGAGCCTCTGGGCGCAGCCATGACCATCCTGCTGGCCGGAATAATGGTGCCTGTACTCCCCTATGCTTTGAGTTTTGCAGCGGGGGCAATGATATATGTGGTGGTAGAGGAACTCATCCCCGACATGGCCCAGGGCGACCATTCAAACCTTGGGACAATGTTCTTTGCCGCCGGCTTCACCGTCATGATGGCCCTGGACGTAGCCCTGGGCTGAAAGACTTGTGACGCGCCGCCCGGGGGGCGCATATACTGGCGTATATTGCCCAGGGGCGGGAGATACAAAAAGACTGAAATACCTGTTTAAGCCTGACCGCAGATGCGGCAGGTCTGGAGGAACAATATATAATGGACGAAATAATTAAACAGAAGTTTGAGGGCATAGCCGCTCTGGTGGGCAATACCCCTCTGCTGGAAATAGATTACAGCTATAAAGACAAACGCCGCCGGCTCTTTGCCAAGGCGGAATACTTTAACGTCACCGGCAGCATAAAGGACAGAGTGGCCTATTACATTTTGAAGCGGGCCTATGAGAGAGGGGAGATACATCCCGGCGACCTTATCGCCGAAGCTACCAGCGGAAATACGGGGATATCCTTTGCCTCCATCGGCAGCTATCTTGGGCATCCCGTCACTATCTACATGCCGGACTGGATGAGCAAGGAGCGCATCAACCTCATGAAGAGCTACGGCGCCCAGGTGCGGCTGGTCTCCAAGGAAGAGGGGGGCTTTCTGGGCTCCATCGCCATGACGGAGGAGCTGTATAAGGGGGGCGGCGTGTTCCTGCCCCGGCAGTTTTCCAACGAGGGCAACGCCGAGGCCCACTATTTCATGACCGGGGAGGAGATAGCCCGGCAGCTGGCCTCCATCGGCTTGAAAGCTGACGGCATCGTGGCCGGTGTGGGCACCGGCGGAACGGTCATGGGCATAGGCCGCAGACTGAGAAAGGAGAACCCGGCCTGCCGCATATACCCTCTGGAGCCTTTGAATTCCCCCACGCTGTCCACCGGCTACAAGGTGGGGAAGCACCGCATCCAGGGCATATCCGACGAGTTCATACCCAGCATATTGAAGCTGGATGAGCTGGACGATATAGTCTCCGTGGACGATATTGACTCCATCATAATGGCCCGCATGCTGGCGGAGAAGCTGGGCATAGGCGTGGGGATATCCTCGGGAGCCAACTTTATCGGCTGCGTCATGGCCCAGGAAAAGCTGGGGGAAGAGGCCGTAATGACCACGGTCTTTGCCGACGACAATAAAAAATATCTCTCCACCGACTACGCCAACGACTATGAGATGAAGGACAGCTACATCTCCAAGGACATCCAGCTGCTGGACGTGAAAGCCTGGCGCTGAGAGGGCGGAACTGAACAGGCAGCAGCGGGGCGGAAGTATGTCTTCCGCCCCGCTTTTTCTGGATATTTCTGGATATTCAGGATATATACAGCTTTGTTGCTACTTTAACGGCCTATGTGTATATTGAACTTGCCGCTTCAATCATTTACAATAATATTTAGTGCGGACAAATCCGGTATAACAGAAAAAAAGGAGAGAGGTCATGGACAGGCAACTGAAGGAAAAATATGGGCTCATAACCGCCATTGCAATGGTGGTGGGCATAGTTATAGGCAGCGGCGTTTTCTTTAAGGCGGAGAAGGTCCTGTCGGCCACAGGCGGGGACCTGCCTTTGGGCATACTGGCCTGGGCACTGGGCGGGGCAATAATGGTCATATGCGCCTACACCTTCTCAGTGATGGCCACCCGCTATTCCCACATAAACGGCATAGTGGACTATGCCGAGGCCACTGTGGGCAAGGGCTATGCCTATTTCATGGGCTGGTTTGCCACCTTCATTTATTATCCGGCCATGACCTCGGTGCTGGCCTGGGTGTCGGCCCGGTATGTGGGGGTACTGCTGGGACTGGATATTGCCGGAGGCCCGGTGATGGTGCTGGCGGGGCTTTTCCTGGTGGGCAGCTATGCCGTCAACGCTCTGTCTCCCATACTGGCGGGGAAATTCCAGGTGGCCACCACCATTATCAAGCTGGTGCCTCTGCTGCTGATGGCGGTGGTGGGCACCATAGTGGGCCTGGGCAACGGGATGACGGTGCAGAACTTTGTCACCGTGGTGGAGCCGGTGGCCCAGGGCAAGGGCATGGCTCTGTTTACCGCCCTGGTGGCTACGGCCTTTGCCTACGAGGGCTGGATAATCGCCACCAGTATAAATGCGGAGCTGAAAAACTCCAAGCGCAACCTGCCCATAGCCCTGGTGCTGGGCACGCTGATAGTGGCGGCGGTATATATACTGTATTACATCGGCCTGGCGGGAGGCGCCACCAACGCCGAGATGATGGCCAGCGGCGAAGCCGGGGCCAAGCTGGCCTTTGAAAATATCTTTGGCCAGGCGGCGGGCGTGGGCCTTTTCGTGCTGGTGGTCATATCCTGTCTGGGCACCCTCAACGGGCTGATGCTGGCCTCCACCCGGGGCCTCTACGCCCTGGCTGCCAGGGGCGAGGGACCCAGACCGGAGGTGTTCAGCCAGGTGGACAAGTATACCAATGTCCCCGGGAACTCGGCGGTGGCGGGGGTCATGATATGCGCCCTATGGCTATTCTATTTTTACGGCGCCAACCTCACTGATGGCTGGTTTACTCCGCTGCGTTTCGATTCCTCGGAGCTGCCCATTATCACTATCTATGCGCTGTATATCCCCATCTTCCTGGTGATGATGGTCAGGGAGAAGGGCCTGCACCCGGTGAAGCGTTTTGTGATGCCCAGCCTTGCCATACTCAGCTGCATATTTATGGTCATAGCCTCCATCTTTGCCCACCGCATGGGCGTGGTGTGGTACCTTATCATCTTCACGGTAATAATGCTGCTGAGCATACCCTTTTATAAGGGCAGGGCCGGAAAGAAACAAAAATAAACAAGAGCTCAACAGGGACTGCCCTAAAACCGGGCAGCCCTATTTTTATGAAAATCTCGGCCGGAGCGTAACATTTGCCCGGGAAATTTGTCTAAATAAATGAGAATGTTCAAGAGGAGCAGCACAATGGAGGACGCCGAGATAATAGAACTCTACTGGCAAAGGGAGGAGCGGGCCATTGAGGAGACGGCCCGGAAGTACGGGGCATACTGCCAGGGTATAGCCTACAATATCCTGGGGGTATACGAGGACGCCGAGGAGTGTGTCAGCGACGGCTACCAACGCTCTTGGGAGAGCATACCGCCGGAGAGGCCGGGCAGGTTCAGAGCCTGGCTGGGCACGCTGGTGCGGAATATCTCCATAAACCGCTGGAAAAGGGAGAGGGCGGCCAAGAGAGGCGGGGGATTTTCCCTGCTTCTGGAGGAACTGGGGGATTGCCTCCCAGCTCCGGTGGACACGGAGGAAGCGGCGGAGCTGCGGGAGCTGGGCAGGCAGATAAACCGCTGGATATCCCGGCTGGGGGAGGATGAGCGCCGGCTCTTCCTGCGCCGTTACTGGTACGGCGACGGCATCCCCGTCCTGGCGGAGAGCCTGGGCATAAGCCAAAACGGCCTGCGGCAAAGGCTGTTTCGCCTGCGCCGGGGGCTGAGAGCTTTTCTGGAGAAGGAGGGCTACCACATATGAGAGAGGACTTGGGACTGGCGATTTTTGAGAGTTTGGGATATATCGACCCGGAATACATAGAACAGGCGGCCAATAGCCGGGGTGTAGAGCGCAACATCCCGGGGCGTACTATAAAGCTGTTGCTGATAGCGGCGGCTCTCCTGAGCCTGCTCACCGCCGCGGCCTGTGCCGCCGCCTGGTTCGGCCTGGGGGCCAGGCTCATATCCTTGGGTGGACAGGGGGAGGCCGGAGCCGGGGAAGGGGAGAGCTACGTGTCCTTGGCGGGGCTCCGGGGCTCCCCGGAGTTTCTGGCCGCCGGCCAGTGGCTGGAGTTTAAAAACCGCTATGAAGAGAAGATGGCCGGGGAGCGGCTGGCCGAGGGGGAGAGCCCTTACGGCTGGCGGGACCTGGAGCGCAGCTTTGCCCGTGAGAACGAATACGACCTGGCCGTCAGCCGCATATATGGCGTATGGGACGAGGTGATGCTAAAGGAGCTGAAAGACATAGCCGGGGAGTATGGCCTAAGCCTGCATACTCGGGCGGGACGGCCGGACGACGGGGAACTGGAGGGGACGGTGTATGAAAACGGGGCCTATGAATACGGCTTTATGCTGCCCCTCTATAACGGCTACAGGCAGGCGACAATCTATTATGAGCCCTGGGGGACCCTGCCGGCCCGGAGTCTTCCAATATATGCTCCCGAGGAATATGAGCAGTGGGAGTATGAGACGGTTCTGGGGGCCAGGGTGGACATTGCCCTGAGGCGTCAGAGTATAGATGTCCCGGAAAATTATGAGCCAAGCCCCGGGGAGCTGAGTTGGGACTGCCTCATATTCTGCCGGGGGGAGGAGGCAGACCTTAGCATCAGCTGCAGCTGGAGCGGGGAAGCAAAGCCCCGGGATACTGCGGAGGATATAGCCGATGCTCTGGATTTTGAAGCTCTGCTGGAGGACGGAAGCATATCCGCCGTAGCCGGGGCAATTAAAGAAAAGTGAGGCAGGAAAATGAAAAAGGCTTTTTTGATATTTGGGGCGGCGCTGCTTCTGGCTTTTTCCGAAGCCTCCTGCCTTGAGGCGGGGGAGACTGTGGAAGTTAGCTGCCCCGGCCCTTCCGCCACGGCTGCATTTGATGAAGCTCAGGTAAAGACAGCCGCACCATACACGGCCATAGAAGCTGCCGGGGAGAGTGCTGCCCTGGAATTTGAAAACCATGAAGAAAACATTACTTTCCGCTTTGATACCGTGGATATTGATGAGATACCCGAGACTATGCCGGTGCTGAAGCTGCGGCCGAAGGCCATAGATTCCGGCTGGGCCAGAACCATGGCTGAGGCCATATTCGGAGACAACACCCTCTATGAATACTCAGAAGAGCTGAACCGGGCTGAAATAGGGGAGAAGATAGCCGAATATGAAGATGCTCTCCGGGAAGAGGCCATAAAAGAGGCTCTGAGGGAAGAGGCAAGCCCGGAGGAAATAGCCGCGTACACCAGCGCCCTTGAGGAGCAATTGGATTTCTACAGCAGGGCTTATGAATATGCCCGGGATGAGGTGGAACCGGTGGAATGTCTGTGGACCTTCTGGCCCTCCACCCACTATGCCCAAAGCAGCTGGGATTATTCCGGAGGAGACACAGGCTATACGGACCGGCTGCCCTATGGGGCCACTGTAGAGCTGAAGGCCCGGGTCACAATGGAGGGGCTGCCCTATCTATTCAGTGTGAACAACAGGGAAGCGGAGGATTTCAGAAACCACAGCGTGTACGCTCTGCTGATGCCGCCGATGCTCCCGGGAACGCCGGATTATACGCCCTGGATGGTGGAGAGCGGGGTGTACAGCGACCAGGAACCCGGAGCGGATGAGCTGGAGGCCGTGGAGGAAAAGGCCCGGGAGATGATAGAGGCCATGGATATAGGGGACTGGGAACTGGAGGCCCGGGTGGAGCCCAGGAGCTATGCCTATTTACCCCAGGAGGGGATGGGGTACGGCATAATGCCCGAGGACTTGTACACCAGCTACGACATAGTTGTGGACTGCCGGCGGGTTTATGAGGGGGTGACTGTGACGAAGCATCCCATGCTCATGGATATGCGAAGCACCCGGCCGGGGGCCTCAAACTACTATTTTGAGGAACTGGAACTGCGCTACTGTGCCGACGGGCGCTTGCAAAACCTGAATTACTGGTCTCCCCATGAACTGCTGGAGAGTAGGTACAGCGGTGTTGTAAAGCTGGACATAGGGGACATTGAAAGCATATTGACGGACTGGACGGCAGAGAACATCATAAGCCGGGGCCTCCTGAGTCCGGGAGCGGAGCCGATAAATGCGGAGGTGGAGATATTCTCCATAGAGCTGGGGCTGAGCCGGATAAAGCTGGACGACACGTACTTCCTTCTTATCCCAACGCTGACTCTCCCGGGAAGGTATACTGTGGAATACAGTCTGGGCGGAGAGCCAGGGAGCGATGCCAGAGGCTCCGAAGCCTCGCCTGTGGACATCCTGGTAATTGACCTGCGTGACGGCTCGGTAATAGAGCTGAGTAATCCATAATAATAAACAGACATGCCCCGGCCTCCTGGCCGGGGCAAAGCTGTTTTTATCCGTATTGTTCAGAAAGGTATATGCTCGCTCTGGACTGTATCCGCTCCGCCGACTCCGCTGCCGCAGCGGTACCGGAATAGAAGGCTTCAATCTCAAAGAGCACGATGTCCAGGAGTGCTTGATCCGGCTGGACAAAGCCGTCTATGCTGTGGGAGAGATCTATGAGCTTTTCCCTGGTTATGCCGTCGGCGGGCCTGCCGCTTATCTCTATGGGGACATCCTGATAAGAAGTGTATAACTTCATTTTTCCGTCCTGATAATGTTCGCTCAGTTCCTCTATTCTGGCTTTAAGGGCGGCGTCCACGGCGGGGAAGCTCGGAGAGAGCTGCCTGTCGGTCTGCACAGTTTCGCTGAGAAGAAAAGAGAAAAAGTCCCAGACCTGCTCCTTGTTCTTGCTGTCGGAGGCCATGCCCAGCCGCAGCGCAGGGGCTATGACGGCGCCGCTGCCCTCAGCCGTGGGAAAGCCCACGAAGCGGGCGTCGCCGCTGAATATAGTGTCCAGATATGCCATGGCGCCCACCGGGTCGCTGCCCATACCGGTGAGAGCCAGCATACAGCCGCCGGCATAAAGTTCGCCAAAGAGATTCTCCTTATCGTCCGGCGGACTCTCCGGCAATGAGGCGGACAGCTCCAGCATCTTCACAAAGTCCTCCCCGGTGAAAGCGCAGCTGGCCCGGTCATAATCTACAAGATTCCTCTCAAATACCAGATACCATTGGAGAAACTCAGACCGGGTCATGCCGGAACCCAGAAGCGCAGGCAGACCGTAGGTCTCCGCCAGCCGATAGAATTCTTTCAGGCTCAAATCCCCGGAGCTGCCCACTACCGATGCATCTCCCCAGAGGGTGTAAATGTCGTAGGCGGGCGTCAGCTCGTATAGGCCGCCATTGTATTCAAGCAGCCGGAGCAGGCTTTCGTTCAGACCGAGATTTTCTTCGCCCTCAAGGAAAGGTCTCAGGTCCTGAAGCAGGCCCTTGGAGGAATAGAAATTAGGGTAGAAGTCGGAGAGCTCCATAATGTCCGGCCCCTTGCCGGAGAGTATGTCCAGGTTCAGCCGGGTCAGGCCCTGGTCCGGGGCATCTGCGCTGTCATAGACCGAGTAGTCCAGTATATCTATCTTGCAGTATGGGCTGCGGTCGTTGAAAGCGGATACCAGCCGGGAGAGCTGAAGGGACTGGTCATAAGTGGCCAGGGTAAGTATTTTCATCTCCTGCCCGTCCCAGGGGCTCCACTTGTTCAGCAGCCCACGGGAATTGTTGTATATGCAGTCCTCAGATACAGGGAGGAAAGCGCTGCCGTACATCTGGCTAAGCCCGGTATTTACCAGGGCCTGCCGCTCTCCGGTCCTGTAATCCAGGCGGAAGATTATGCCCGTGTCACGGGCATAGATATAGTTGCCGTCGCCGGAGTAGAAATCCAGATAGCTCTCGGGGAAGGAGTATTTGGCCTCTATCCTGAGCTCCTCATCCATTACCCAGACATCCGTGCCTCTCTCTCCGGATATGAGCGCCAGGGCTTCATCGCTGCCGCTGCCAACCACATCCACATAATTCTGGAGCAGGCGGGAGCCGCAGTCGAACTCACGGATTAAAGCTCCCTCCCCGTCCAGAGCTATTATATGGCCGATAGTGTTCAGCAGATATCCGCCCTGAGTCATGAACAGGGCGGAAGGGAGTTCATCCTCCAAAGCCCGACAGTCTGGTATATCCAGCTTTTCCAGGGAATCGTCGGGCTTCACCAGATATATGGAATAGCTGCCGTCCGCTTCGGTGTTCAGGATGCAGACCTGGAAGTCCGGGCCGGAGTCCATAGAGACTATGGACAGCCTCTCCGGCGCATCCAGCTCATAGACGGCCTGGGAATCCATATCGAACCTGTATAGCCTGTCTCCGCCCTCGGCTGCTTCGCCCAGGATGAGACTGTCGCCGGCAAAAGCCAGATAACTGACGCTGGGGTTCCCCGGCAGGTCCAGAGTCTGAGATTGGAAAATGCCCTTGCCGCCGCCTATGTAGCTGATGTCCTCCTCTGAGGCTGTGTTGCCGGCAGTGCTGCTGCTTCCGGTAGTGCAGGCCGTAAGTATAAAAAGCAGAGCCAGGGCCAGAACCAGGGACAGCATCCTTTTCATGTTTGGGCCTCCCTTTTAAAAATTCTCCGGGTGAGTTTTTATGCTGTTTTTCCGTTTATATTTTCGACGCTTTAAGTTTAAATTAAGTTCCCGAAGGCGTCAAGGAGAGAAATGTTATCAAATTATGTAAACCGGGGCGCCGACGCTTAAAAGCCGGCGCCCCGGTTTCTGTACCTGTTGGCGCAGAATCATCTCAGCCCTGCTCGGCCATGTACAGGCTGACCCTGGACTGTATCTGATCCGCTGTCTCCTCCAGACTCTTGTCACCGGCAAAGTAGGCCAGGGACTGGGAGTAGACTATCTGCCATATCTCCGGGTCGTGGCGCATAACGGTGCTGCAGTTCATGGCAATGTCCCTGAGCTTTTCCATGGCCTCCAGGCCCTGGGGGTTGTACTGCTGTACCTCCGGTCCAAAGCCGGTCCAGGTCTCCTCCACCCGTTGGGCCAGAGCATCCTTCCGGGGCGAGAGGTAGAATCTGGAGCCGTATTCCCGAGTGAGGAACTGACGGAGGAACTGCCAGCACAGTTCCTTGTTCTGGGAATAGGCGGATATGCCATAGCAGCAGTTGGGATAAATGGCGCTGCCCAGCTCCGGCAGGCCGGGGAAGCAGTAGTCCTCCCCATAGGCCAGGGGCGCTGTGGAGGCCATCCAAAGGTCATTGGTGATAACGTAGTATAAAAGTCCCCTGCTCATGCTCACGCTCTTGTAGAGGGTAGGGGAGGGCAGGTCCTCCTTCTCTTCCGGCATGGCCTTCATGGTCTCCAGAAGACTGCGGAAATAGTCGGAGTCAAAATAACATTCCCCCTTGCTCCAGTCCACCAGCTTGCTGCCGGAGGCGTCCAGTATGTTGCCCAGCAGCCATATCCGGCCTCGGTGCTTGTCGAACACCGAGTCGAAGTCCTCACTGTTGGCGGCCATGAAGTTCAGGTCATCGTAAGTGAGCCGGGTAGTATCCCCCAGCGCCCGGGAGGAGGCGAAGGTGGTCACCAGGGAGAAGGAGGGCACCAGCTCGTAAAGGCCCCCGTCTATCTCCATAGCGGACATTACGCCGGGGATGAAGTCCTCCCTGGAGAGCTCCGGGTCGCTGTCGATGTAGGGGTACAGGTCCTCCAGCAGCCCCCGCCGGGCGAACTGGGCGGAGGAGGGGATCGTGTCTATGGAGGAGAGGGAAAAGTCATAGATGTCCGGGATGTCTCCGGCCACCATATCCGCCAGTAGCTTGGCCGACGACAGGCTGCTGTCCTGGGCGCCGTATACCGAGTAGTCCACCACCTCTATGGGGCAGCCGGGGTTTTGAATGTTCCAGTCCCGTATGGCCCCCTGGATGATGGGGTCCAGCCCTCCCGGGTCGGTGGTGGCAAAACGTATCACCGAGCCGGTGGCTCCGGCCTCCCCGGGTACCAGGAGCAGGGGAGCGCAGGGCCTGTTGGCGGAGAGCCGTCCAGTACACACCAGACCCGCCCCCGTCTCCGCCACGCCGCCCCGGAGTATGCCAAGACTGCTCCAGGAGAAGAGCTTGCTGAGCTCCCCGGTGTCAAAGCCGTAGCAGTACAATGCGCTGCCGCTGTCCAGAAATATTTTCCCATCCAGGCCGCCGCTGAGGGCGATGAAGGAAAGGTTAAAATCGGCGGAGGCGAGGAGCTCCAGCTTCTCCGGGGAGTAGAGCTCCAGTGTGTAGGCGTCCCCCTTGGCATAGGCCAGCAGCAGCTCCCCGCCGCTGCTGCGGGAGAGGAGAGCTCCCGGCCCAAGCTCCAGGGAGGGGCCGGGCTTGAGACTGTCCCCCACTTCCAGGGAAATAAGCATATCCTGGCCCAGAATGAACAGCCTGCCCCCGGCGTATTCCAGCTCACGGGGAGCCAGGGCTTCCGCCGTATCCAGAGCGTCCAGGGCCCAGGTCCCGGTCAGATTGCCGTCTCCGTCCAGGCGCAGTATCTCATATCCGTCCTCCTGGGCGGCCGGGGCAGCCAGAAGGAACAGCTCCCCCTCCGGGGAGAGGCTCAGGTCGAAAAGAATGTACTCCGCCGAGGAATACAACTCCGGGCCGCCGCCTGTCTCCGGCTCATAGCGGCACACATGGTAGCCCCTGCTGTCGGAGCCTATGTAAAAGACTTTATCGCCCCAGGCGGTCAGGTTGTGGCTCAGCCAGAGCCCGCCTTCTGTCGGCTCCTCTTTCAGCCGGTAGCTGGGCGGCACTATTTTCTCCGACAGCTCCGCCGCATCCGTCACCTGGGAATCGTAGCCGAGAGCTGAGCCGCCCTTGGAGCAGGCGGCCAGAGAAAGGCTCAGGGCCAGCAGCGCCAGGAGGCGGAACGATTTCTTTTTCATGGGTCTATCCCCCTTTTGAAAAGTATCTTCTGAACATATATTCCTTCAAACGGCGCAAAAGGGGACATATTTACAAAATTTATTTATGTGTTATCATCTTCATATAAGAAAGGGGTGAGGGCGTGGACGAGGACTTTTTGAGAGAACTGTATATAGAGATGTACCCCAAGCTGTACCAATACGCCCGGGTGAAACTGGGAGACAGGCAGCTGGCTCAGGAGCTGGCCCAGGATGTATTTGTCCTGGCCCAGGAAAAGATAGACAGCCTGAGGCAGAGCCCCAACCCCAAAGGCTGGCTCATAAAAGCGGCGGGCTACGCCGTCCTCCACGCCCAGCGGACAAAAAAACTGCTGGAGAGCCGCCTGCTGCCCCTGGATGAAAGCCTGGCGGCGGCTCCCACGGAGCCGGAGGAATACGGCCTGCGGGAGCTGATGAGCCGGGAGGACTGGCGGCTGCTGAGCAGCGTTTACCTGGAGGGCCGCTCCATTAAGGAGACGGCGGAGCTCTGCGGTCTGAGCCTGGAGGCCTGCAGGAAAAGACTCTTCAGAATAAAACGGAGACTGAGGAAAAAGCTGGGAGAGGACCTGAGCATCGGGAAAGGAGGGGAAGGCCATGACAGATAAATACTCTGCGCAGCGGCTGCGCGGTCTCACGGACGCCCAGCTGGAAGAGCTGGTACAGGGCCTGTCCCCGGAGACGGAGCCTGAATATTGGCTTGCGGTGATGGAGGAATATTCCCGCCGGGAGAGTGCCCCGACCCCGGACACCGAGACGGCCTATAGGGACTTTCTGACCGAATACGCCGGGCAGCAGCCCCTGTTCTGCGACGACGGGGACTGGGATGAGCCCCACCCCCTGGAGCGCCGCCGGCTTTCAAAGACGATGCGCATCCTTCTGATAGCGGCGATACTCTCCGCCCTGTTTGCGGCCACCGCCTTTGCCGCCGGCTGGTTTGGCCTGAGGGAGCGCAGCCTCTCCACAGGCATCCAGGTGGACAGATTTTCCATAACGGAAGAGGGGGAATGGGAAGAGCAGGAGACGGAAGCCGTGCTCTTCATCCCGGCGGGCTATAAGGACAGCGACGAATACAAGGCCTCGGAGGAGTGGTTCCTCTTTGACCTGGCCTACAGAGCGGAGATGGCGGACCGCTGCGTTGCCGCCGGCCTGGGGTCCTTGGACTGGACGGACGATGAGGGAGCCTCAGAGCTGCTGGGGAACAGCATGAGGATATACACGGCCGGCGACGTGCCCATGGCGGAGAAGCTGCTGGAGATTTGCGAAAAATATTCCCTGAAGTTACACATCTACAGATTATTTGCTGCGGATATGGAGGATTTCTGCAGGCTCAGCGGCACCGAGCCCTTCGGCGCCGACATGGGCGAGGCCTATGTCTTTGAGGACGGCTCCTATCTGTTTCAAGGCAGCTTCCTCTACCAGGGAGAATACTTGGATTACTCCCTGGAGAGGCATATTGAAGGCACACTGCCGCCCTTTACCCGGCGGCTTGGCGAGCCGGAGAACTATGAGGAATGGGAGTATACCACCAGCCGGGGCTGCACCGTGTGCATAGACTGGAGCAAAGAGGCGGACTGGCTGTACTATACCTATGAGCAGGGGGAAGCCGTACTGAATTACGGCCACACGGTGTTCGTAAGCTACGCCAAGGACGGAGCCTTCCTGACCCAGTGGGGCTATGTGCCCGGCGGCAAGGAGGCCGCCCAGGACTTTGCCGAGCTCTTCGACCTGGAGGCCGCCTGCACCGGCAGACCCTAACCGGCCCGACAGGGGTGCGGAGGAGAGAGACTTCAAAAATAAGTTGACATAACACTTAAGGCAGGGCGGAGAAAAACTCTCCGCCCTGCCTGCGATAAAGCCGGCAGCGGGGGAGAGCCAGGAGAAAACGTTTGAAAAAAGTGTTTTACATGAACGGGCCGGTAAAACAAAAGACCTGTTCCCAAAGGAACAGGCCGGTAAAACAAAAAACCTGCTTCGCAATCGAAGCAAGCTATATTAAAAGAATACTCAGTGAGCTTTTTGGTGGAATTCCGGGCCGCCGCTGCCAGTGGCAGATGAAGGCGGCCCGGAATTACCGCAGCCGCAGCTTTTGCGAAAGCGACAGTGAATCGCAAAAGCTAAAAGCGGCAAGGCGGAGATAAGCGGGATCGAACCGCTGACCTGTGCGGTGCTGAAGGCGGCTTACCGCTGTAAGCGGCATCAAAAGATCAAGAGGCCGGCGGTTTCATAAAGGCCGGTAAAAAGCCGAAACAAACAAAAAACCTGCTTCGCAATCGAAGCAAGCTATATTAAAAGAATACTCAGTGAGCTTTTTGGTGGA
>DVHY01000131.1 GCA_018711755.1 Candidatus Limivicinus faecipullorum
GCAAGGCTTTCAGCAATTCAGGCAAAATCTTAAAAAATATTAAGTCCGCCATAATTGGGCGCCGAAGGCTTATGTTTACCGCTTTTTCCTCCATAGCCTGTCCCTTTGATGATAGCCTGATATCAATAAGACGGCGCCGCCAGGGAAAAGTTCCTGAAAGTTCAGGATTTTTTTCCTATGCCCAGGGCGGGCTCCAGGCAGAAGAGAACTTCTTCCATTCTCCCCTCCTCAAAGGGGCTGGACAGTCCCGCCTCTTCCACGCTGGGCAGCATGCCCTCGTAGACTCTGGGCAGCATTGCGTTGAATTTTTCCAGGCCCTGGCCCGGGCTCTCCTGTTCCAGGGCGTATATCTGCATGGCCACGTCGTTGGTGATGGGATAGCTGATAACATAGAAGGGGCTCTCGAACAGGTGGCTGACGTCTATCCAGCCCAGCCCTACCTCTTCCGCGCTCTCGTCGCACAGGCCGTAGTCGGCGCAGGACTCCAGATACAGCCGGTTTATATTCTCCGTGGTCAGCTCCTCCTCGGGAAGCCGGAAAACGCTGCTTTCAAATTCGGAGATAGCGGCCTGGCCCACGTACATCTCCATGGTATTCACGGCCTTATAATATCTGAGCTCCTCAATATCCTCCTGCTCCATCAGCCCGTCCAGGTAGAACAGCAGCAGGTATTCCATGGACTGGGAGAAGCACTCGGCCAGGTCTGTGGTCTCGTAGGCGTTGTAGTTTATATATGCGTCGGTGAAATGTCCGAACTCATGGGCGAAAGACAGCAGGTCGCCCTGGTCTCCGTAGGGGGAGAGAAAGACGAAGGGGGCCTCGTATTCGCTGAGGTAGGTCTGGAAGGATATGGCGGCCTTGTAGGGCCTCTGCTGGACGTCATAGAGCCGGTGTTTGTCCATGAATTCAAAGCTCTCCAGGATATTCTCCCCCATGTTCCCGGCAGCTCCGGCCATGATGTCCATCAGAGTCTCCGGGGCCATGTATTCCCAGTATATTGCCTCGTAGGGCTGAAGGGCCACAAGCTGCCGGTAGGCCGGGCTCAGGTATTCCTTGATGTCCTCCAGATACTCCTGCGCCTGCTCCGGGCTGTAATCCCGCTCAAAGCTCAGCTCATACTGCATCTGCTCATAGCTGTCGTAGCCCAGCAGCTGAGCCTGCTGGCGGCGCAGCTGCACCAGCTGGATATAGATATCCCCCAGCCGGGAGTTATACTGGGCATAGTAGGCGTCGATGAGCCTGTAATACTCCCCCACATCTGTTGTGGAGGCCAGGCTCTCCTCCAGGCTCAGCTGCTGTCCGTCCAGCTCCACATAGGGGTCGGCAATAATACTGCGGTACTGGTTTATCAGCTGGTTTTCCTGGCGGTACAGCTCATACAGCTCTTCCGGCTGCTGGGCGCTCTCATCTCCGCCGTACATCTCCAGGAAGCCGTCCCAGAAATAGAGCCGTTCCAGGATGGGGGCATAGATGGAGGAGGCGCAGCTGAGGTACATCTCTTCCACCAGCTGCTGCATCCTGGGCATGTTTTCCAGGCACCAGGCATATTCCTCGCTGTAGAACTGGTCGGTAAGGTCCTGGCAGTTCCTTATGTCGGCCAGGGCCAGCATCGTATCAAAGCGGTAGTAGCAGCTGTAGCAGTCCTGGAGGCGCTCTTCCAGCGTGCCGGGCAGGCAGAGCCTTCCCAGACATTCCTGGAGTGCGGCCACGGCCTGCTCCATCTCGGCCACGTCCGGCCTCCGGTATTCGATGTCTTCAAAGGTCTCGTCTTCTCCCAGAGCCGGGGTCTCCTCCCGGTTCTCCGGTCCGCAGCCCGTCAGCAGCAGGGCTGCCAGCAGCAGCGCCGCCAGCAGGCTCCTCAGTTTACCCGTCATTTTCAGCTCATCCCTTTCCAAGGCTCCAGGGGCATGGTCCGCCCCGTCGGCCTGTTGCAGCTGTTTTTATATCTGCCCATTGTATATAATATCCTGAAATTTATCGTCTGCCCATAGTCAAAAGTTGCTTTGTAGATATTGTATGATAAACTTGGCGTAAAGAAAGAAATATTTGGCTTGAAATTGTAGAACTTCTACAATATAATCTAAGCCAGCAAAGAGCATCGGAGGAGCATCAATGAACGAGATATATGTGACCGGGCACCGCAACCCGGATACCGACTCAATAGTGGCCGCAATGGCCTATGCCAATCTGCGCCAGGCTCTGGGCGACAGGGAATACACCGCCGTCCGCATCGGCTCAGTGAATGACGAGACTCTCAACATGCTCCAGCGTTTTGGCTTTGAACCCCCCAAATACATAAAGAACATGCGCACCCAGGTCTGCGACCTGGATTTTGACCACCCCCCGGAGCTGCACCGTTCCGTGCCTCTGGAGCTGGCCTGGCAGTCCATGCGGGACGGGGAGGTGGCCACCATCCCCATCCTTAACGATGACGGCACCCTTTACGGCATTCTCTCCGCCGGCGACGTGGCCTCCTACGACCTGCGCACCGTCTATGAAAACTATGTGGACCAGCTGCCCCTCTTCAACCTTATCAGCGTGCTGGAGGGGAATCTGGTAAACGAATTTGCCGAGACCTCCAACTCCATCTCCGGCAAGGTCCAGATAGCCGTGCCCAAGAGCTTTTCCGACGGGGCCGTGCTCTCCGCCGACAGCATACTCATCTGCGGCGACCAGCCGGAGGTGATAAAGGCGGCGCTGGAGGCCCAGGTCTCCTGTCTGATAATCTGCCAGTCTGAGATATCCCCGGAGTTGGAGAACAGCGCCGGCCACACCTGCATCATCTCCACCCCGCTGGACGCTCGCCAGGCAGCCCGGCTCATATACCAGGCGGTGCCGGTGATGCGCCTGTGCCACACCGAGGGCATAGTCACCTTCCATCTCAGCGACTACCTGGACGATGTTAAGGAGACCCTGCTCTCCAGCCGTTACCGCTGCTACCCGGTTCTGGACGAAAACGAAAAAGTGGTGGGCACCCTGTCCCGTTTCCATCTGCTCCGGCCCCGGCGCAAGCAGGTTGTCCTGGTGGACCACAACGAGGCGGCCCAGTCCGTCTCCGGCCTGGATCAGGTGGAGATACTGGAGATAATCGACCACCACCGCCTGGCGGATATTCAGACCCGCCAGCCAATCTCCGTGCGAAATGAGCCTGTGGGCAGCACCAACACCATCATCACCGCCATGTATCAGGAGCACGGGGTCATGCCCTCCCCGGCCATGGCCGGGCTCATGGCCGCCGCCATATTGTCCGACACCGTCATGTTCAAGTCCCCCACCTGCACAAAGCGGGACAAGGCCATGGCCGAGCGTCTGGCACGTATAGCCAACGTCTCCCTGAAGGAGCTGGGCAAGGAGCTCTTCTCCGCCTCCGGCGCCGAGGACAGGAGCGCCGAGGAGCTGTTCATGTCCGACTACAAGCAGTTCCACATCGCCGAGAAGGACATCGGCGTCAGCCAGATAACCTGCATAGACTCCGCCAGGCTGCTGGACCGCCGGGAGGAATTCATGGAGACTATGAATTCCCTGCGGGCCAAGTACGGCTTCGACATTGTGATACTCATGATAACCGATGTGCTGCTGGAGGGCTCCCATCTGCTGTACTCCGGCAGCGACGATATCATCCAGCAGGCTTTTAACGTCCAGCCCAAGGACAATCATATTTTCCTGCCCAAGGTGATGAGCCGGAAGAAACAGATAATCCCCATGCTCACCGCGCTCTGGGGGTGACGGCGGAGCAAAGTCCGCTCAACTCCGTTTCCGGCGCCAGGCTTTGCCTTCTGCCGAAAACTTCTTTCGCTCCCTTGCTCCGCCTTTGCCAAACCGAACCCGTGCTTTGCACTGGGCTTCGGTTTGGGATTGCGTGGGAACAGAGCAAAGTCCGCTCAACTCCGTTTCCGGCGCCAGACTTTGCCTTCTGCCGAAAACTTCTTTTGCTCCCTTGCTCCGCCTTTGCCAAACCAAACCCGTGCTTTGCACTGGGCTTCGGTTTGGGATTGCGTGGG
>DVHY01000132.1 GCA_018711755.1 Candidatus Limivicinus faecipullorum
AAAGGGCATAGATATACTGTAAAAAATTATTTTTATCCGTTAAGAAAACTGAATCACCCCTGATATCCCGCTCTTTTACCGCTGCGGGAAGGCGTAAAAAGGCCCCGGGGGAGAGCTTCTCCCCCGGGGCCGAGATAAGATCGAGGCCGGACGCCCCTCCTGGGGGCTCCGGCCTCGTGCCTGTTGATGTAAATGCTTCAAGCCCGCCCCGGCGGAGCGGCTCATTTGCTGTAGACTTCTATCTCCATGTCGGACATGGGGTAGGAGCAGCAGGGGTGGAAATAGTGGAACTGCCGGTCGCCCAGGCGCAGCTTCTCATAGCGGTTGGCATGGTACTCGCCCTTGATGAGGCGGCTGCGGCAGAAGCCGCAGTAGCCCACCCGGCACTTGTTGTTCACCGCCAGGCCGGCTCGCTCAAAGGCGGTGAGCACCGTCTCGTCGCTGCGGGCGGGGAGGGTGAGGACCTCGTCCCGATAGCGAACGGTGAGAGTGTAGTCCACCGGCTTTCCCGCGTCGTACACGTCCTCGGTGCGCTCCATGCGGATGAACTTCCGCTCCAGGCCCAGCTTGGGCAGCTCCTTGTCCAGGTAGTCGCACATGGCCCCGGGGCCCACCCCATAGACGGAGAAGGGCTCCTCCCCGGCATATTTCTTTATCAGCTCCGCAGACAAAAAGCCCTTTTCAAAGCCCGGCTTTTCCTCATCGCTGAGGACATAGACCACCTTCACCTGGTCGCAGGCGGCGGCTATGGCGTCAAAGTCCGCCTTGAACACCAGGTCATCTTCCGTCCTGGCCCCGTAGAGCAGGATAAGTTCAAAGTCCTCGCTGCCCTCTTGGATGGCCTTGGCCATGGACATGAAGGGAGTGATGCCGCTGCCTCCCGCCAGGCCCACAACATGGCGGCAGTCCCGGATAGATGAGTGGGTGATAAAGCCGCCGGGTTCGGTAGCCAGCAGGCTGTCCCCCACCTGGGCCTCATTGTGGAGCCAGGCGGACATGAAGCCCCCCTCTTTCAGCTTCACAGTCACCCGGTACTTCCCCTCCAGGGCCTCTTTGGGGCTGGAGGACAGGGAGTATGTGCGGCGGGCCACGGAGCCGGCCAGCTCCGTCCTGATGTTTATATAGCTGCCGGCCTTGAAGGGGGCCAGCTCACTGGTGCCTTTATCCGTATCCGGCACCAGGATGAAGCTCTTGGCGTCGTGGGTCTCCTGGACTATCTCGGCTATTTTCAGGTACTGGACCTTGGGGTGCAGCCGCTTTGCCAGCTCATTGGCCCTGTCGGTGGGAGGCAGAGGCTCCGCGGCAGAGGAAGCTATCATCTCCGCCCGGTTTTTCTTCAGGTCTCTGAACTTGAGCATATCAAAGACTCCGATAAGACTTACCTTAACATTCATCTCACTCTTCCTCCTTTTTCATGTCACCAAGGGTGAACTTGGCGGCCAGATTTCCCGACAGATAGGACGAGTTGTAGCCGGAGCCGCGCATGGCGTGGCCGCCGCAGAAGTGCAGGCCGGGCAGGTGCTTCTCATTGTACATGCACATTACCCTGGGCATCATATTGTCAAGGCCGGAGAGCAGATAGCCGTATATGGCCCCCTGGGGCGAGCCGGTATAGTGGGCGTAGGTTACGGGAGTGCCTATCTCAATCTCCTCTATGGCCTCTCTTATCTTTGCCCCGGTGGCCTTTTCAAAGGCGTCTATCATCTGATTTGCCACTTTCTCCTTCAAGTCGAAGTAGTTCTCCTCATTTGCCGCCTCACAGAAGCAGTCTGAGAAATACAGGGAGGTAAAGTAGAGTATGGTAGTACCTTCAGGGGAGCAGCCTGGCAGGCCGTTATTCAGGCAGACCGTGACCTGGGCGGGATTGTCCAGAGTCTTCATGGCCTCGAACTCCGCCTTGGTGTCCAGGCTGTTGTAAATGAAATAGCTGTAGTCCGTGAGTCCCAGCTCCTTGGGGGACTTGTTCAGGCCCAGGAACATGGACAGGCCCCGGCCCGCCAGGGTACGGGCATTGGCCAGCTTCAGCTCCTCAGGGGGTATGCAGTCCTTGTCCACCATATAGCCGTAGACCTTGTGGGGAGAGGCGTTGCTGATCACGTGGGAGGTCTCCACTTCCTTGCCGTCGGCAAAGCGGACGCCGGCCACCTTGCCGTCCCTGGTGATGATGTGCTCCGCCTCGCTGTTGTACCAGATCTCGCCGCCCTTTTCCAGAATGGTATCTGCCAGGGCGCAGCTTATGCCGTGAGAACGGGTCTTGGGAATCTGAGCCCCAAGGGTAATATAGAGGTTCACCATCAGGGCATAGTGGAGGAAGCTGAGCTGGTCCTCCGGAGCGCCCAGGTAGGACCAGTAGACGTTCAGGATGTCCTGGGCCTTTCTGGGCATCTTTATGGCCTTGAGTACCGTCTCCACAGGGTAGGCCGCAGTTCGCATGAAGTTGGGATACTCGCTCTTCAGCACCGCCGTGTCCGGGTTACCCCGCATCTGAGTGAGGTAGGCCATGGCCCGGCGGGTCTCGTCGGCCAGGGCAAAGAAGGTCTCCACCGATTTGCGGCTGCCGGGGACGTAGCTCTCCATTTTGTCGGTGAACTCCTTCACACCGAAGGGCATGGTGTAGTCCTCCCCGGTCTTCAGGGTTATGGTGCGGAAAGCCTCCGGCACCGTGACAAACTCCAGCTTGTCCAGGACACCCAGTTCCTGGAACATGGCATAGAGATTGCCGCTGTTGCCGGGAGTTCCAAAGTCGCACAGCTCGTGGAGGGAGGCTTCAAATTCAAAACGCCCACGGATAAAGCTGGTAGCAAAGCCGCCGGGCAGATTGTGTTTCTCCGCCAGCAGCACCTTTTTCCCGGCGTTTGCCAGGGTCAGCGCCGCCGCAAGTCCGCCGTTTCCGGCCCCTATAACGACGGCGTCATAGTGTAAAGCAGCCATGGGAATCACCTTTCCTTTCCTGTCTCGTTTTTTCTTTGACATATTGTGATTATATTATATATCGCTTAAAAATGGAAGTGGAGAAAGGTCATAAAAGTCTCTGGGAATATATTTTTTACATGTGTAAAAGCTGGGTCCTCTCCCGTCTTTTCAGCAGCAGCATATAGCCCAGGCACAGGGCGAAATTCACCAGGGCCGAGATTGGCACCGCCAGACTTATGAGGAACATCCCGGTGTTTGGCAGACGGCTGAGATAATAGGACAGGGGTATCCTCACCAGGAAAGAGGAGGCCAGGCCCTGAGCCATGACAAAGGCCGTATGCTCCCGACCGTTGAAGTAGCCCAAAAAGCAGAAGACCACAGAGCATATCACATATTCTATTCCGCTGCCCCGGAGATAGTCCGCCGTAGCCCGGATTACCTGGGGATCGTTTTCAAATATGGAGGCCAGGAAGCGTCCCCCAAAAAAGGTTAACAGGAACATGCCTGTGCCGAAGACCAGGGATATCAGGGAGGCCAGGTACAGGGAGCGGTCGGCCCGCTGCCGTTTCCCCGCTCCCATGTTCTGGGCCACGAAGCCGGAGAGGGCGGACATAAAGGCCATGGGCACTATGGACAAAAAGGCAAAGAGCTTTTCCGCTATACCCACTCCCGCAGAGGCTATAAGGCCCAGGGTGTTCACGATACCCGTAATTATCAGGAAGGACAGGCTGGTCAGGAAGTCCTGAAGGGCGATGGGGGCCCCGACCCGGAGTATGCCGGGCACGCTGCCGCCGCCCCGGCGCAAATGCTCCCTCACGGAAAAAGGCAGGGGATGGCGGCGTATGTAGTTCAGGGAGAAGAACACGCTCACGGCCTGAGCCAGCACCGTGGCCAGCGCGGCTCCCGAGGCGGCCATATTGAAGCCCCCCACAAAGAGGATATCCAGCACCACGTTCACCAGGCAGGCTATGGACACGAAGATGAAGGGGGAGCGGGAATTGCCTATGCCCCGGAAGATGCCGCTGATGCCGTTGTAGGCGGTGATGAAAACTATGCCCCCGGAGCAGATGCGGATATACCGTATCGTCTCCGGCACCGCTTCCTCCGGCACGTTCAGCAGCTCCGCCGCCTGGGGGGCAAGGGCCAGCATTATCCCCGTGAGCAGCAGGGCCACCAGGGCGAAGAGCCGTATCTGCCCGGCCACCACTTCTCCCGCCGCCTTCCTGTCCCCGGCGCCTACGGCCTTGCCAACCAGTACCGTCACCCCCATGGTCAGACCGCTTATGAGCCCGGTGAGCACCTGCATGGCCTGGCTGCCGGTGGCCACGGCAGAGACGCTGGCCGTGGGTGAATAGTGGCCCACCACCGCCAAATCCACTCCGCCGTACAGAGCCTGCAGAAACAGCGAGAGCATAAGAGGCAGGGCAAAGCGTATGAGGGGCGGCAGGATGGGCCCGCTGAGAAAGGCATTATTTTCCTGCATGTTGGTCTCAGAGTTCATTTTTTCCTCCCGTTTACCAGGACCGGTTGTAAAAAAACGCCAACAAGCATACACTTGTTGGCGATAATGTATCAAACGAAGTACCCCCGGTACATGAATATTTTACCACAAGGCGGGGAAAAGTCAAGGTTTTTAACCGTATCTTAACGCCCTTGCCCCCTGATGCAGGCACGAG
>DVHY01000133.1 GCA_018711755.1 Candidatus Limivicinus faecipullorum
CTGTGCGGCAGGCAAGACCATATTTAAGGCAATTTTTCATATGCGCCTTGAGTATGGTCTTTTTATTTTCACTCGAGATATATGTGCCGGGGGGGCAAAACGGTGAAGGTAATCAAATGCATCAACAACAATGTGATCAGCTGCTGCGGTGAAGACGGACGAGAGATGGTGGCCATGGGCCGGGGTCTGGGCTTCTCCGTGCGCCCGGGAGATGAGATAGACGACAGCCGGGTGGAGAAACTTTTCCGTATGGAGAACACCGAGCAGACCCAAAAACTCACGGACCTGTTTGCAAGCCTTCCCTCCAGAGAGGTGGAGCTGTGCAGCCGTATCGTGGACAGGGCTATGGAGAACCTGGGCAAGCTCAGCCCCAGCGTCTATTTGACCCTTACCGACCATGTGTGTTTTGCCATAGAGCGCAGACGCCAGGGAATAGTATTTCAAAACAGCCTCCTTGCTGAGGTAAAGTTCTTCTATCCCAGGGAATATGCCATGGGTAAATATGCTCTGGAACTTATAGCTGACGAGCTGGAAATCCAGTTCGGGGATGATGAAGCGGCAAATATTGCGCTGCATCTGGTAAATGCCGAGTATGAAAACACCATCAGCGACACAATACGTATTACCTCAAGTCTCCACGATATCCTTACAATGCTGAGCTCCTGCAAGGAAATTAAATTTGACACGGGCAGCATTTTTTACAATGAGTTTACCGTACAGCTCAAATTCCTGGTTTTCCGGGCCTTTGACAAAGCCATTTACAGCAGGGAAGACCCGATCATAGTGGAGGCCGTGCGCCGCTGCTTCCCCAAGGAGTTCGCCTGTGCCGAAAGAATATCCCAGCTGATCTATGAACGCTGCGGCACACGGCTCCCCATGGAGGAACTGGCTTACCTTGCCGCCAGCATCCGCCGCACGTGCCGGGACAATTGACGGGAATAAGAAAATTTAAGATATAGGTGAATCCAAATTAAAAGAAAGGACGCAGCATTATGGGTTTTTTTGACAAGCTTTTTTCCGGAAAATCCAAGGAAACTGAGTTGGGGGCTCCGGCAGCCGGAGAGGCAGTGCCTATTGGGGAAGTGAGCGACCCCACTTTCGGTGAGGAGATACTTGGCAAGGGCGTGGCCATCCGGCCCTCTGGCAATCAGATATTCTCACCCTGCGACGCCACAGTGGACCTGATGTTCGACACGGGCCATGCAGTCAGCCTGAAGGGAGACGAGGGCGCAGAGATACTCATTCATGTGGGCCTGGAGACAGTATCTCTGAAAGGCAAGCATTTCAAGGTCTTTGCCAAGACCGATGAACACGTGTCCAAGGGACAGCTGCTTATAGAGTTCGACCGAGAGGCAATAGCTGCCGAGGGCTACGACACTATCACACCCATGGTCATATGCAACACGGCGGATTATCAGTCCGTCAATGCCTACACAGGAAAGACCGTTTCTCCCGGCGACACCGTGCTGGGCCTGGTAAAGTAGGGGAGGGCCGTAAATATGCAGGAAGGGACCGGCAAGCCGGTATTCTCCGGCGTTGCCATCGGCAAAGCCTACGTATACGACCCCAGGCAGAACGAATTGCCTGCCTCCTGCGGGGACAGCGAACTTGAACTGGAGAAGTTCAACGCCGCCAGGGAGACTGCCAGGGAGCAGCTGGGCACTCTGTTTGACAAGACCAGCAGCGAGATAGGCGAGGAGCAGGCAATGATACTGGACGTACAGATAATGATGCTGGACGACCTGGATTTTATTGAGAGCGCACAGGACATGATAGCCGGCGGGGCCAGTGCAGCCCAGGCCGCCCATGATGCGGGCGACGCCTTCAGCGCAGCCTTTGCCGCCATGGACGATGAGTACATGAAGGCCCGGGCGGTGGACGTAAAGGACATGTCCCGCCGTCTAGTGGATATCCTCTGCGGCGGACACGGGGGTTTCCATATGGATGAGCCGGGCATCCTCGTGGCTGAGGACCTGACTCCCAGTGAAACAGTGCAGCTGCCAAAGGACAAGATACTGGCCTTCGTCACCCGCCAGGGCTCGGCCAACAGCCATACAGCCATTCTGGCCAGGATAATGAATATACCCACTCTGGTGCAGACGGATATCAGCATCTCCCCGGAGATCAACGGAAAGCTCATGATAGTGGACGGCTACGACGGCCGTTACTATATAGACCCGGACCCCGCCGTGGTCAGCTCCATGGTGGAAAAGCTCCGCAAGGCCATGGCCTACAAGGCAGAGCTGGACAAGTATCGCGGAAAGCCCAGCGTGAGCAAGAGCGGGAAAAAGGTCCTGCTGTGTGCAAATATCGGTTCTGCCCAGGATGTGCGCTATGCCCTGGAGGGAGATGCCGAGGGCGTGGGCCTTATGCGCAGCGAATTCCTCTACCTGGGCAGAGACAGTTTCCCCACCGAGGAGGAGCTTTACCAGGCCTACAGAAGCGTGGCGGAGCAGCTAAACGGACGTCCCCTGGTGATCCGCACTCTGGACATCGGCGCCGACAAGCAGGCCGATTATTTCGGCCTGGAGCATGAGGAGAACCCTGCCTTGGGATACAGAGGAATACGTATCTGCCTGACCAGGGAGGATATATTCAGACCGCAGATGCGGGCCATATACCGTGCCGCCGTCCATGGGCCGGTGAGCGCTATGTTTCCCATGATAATCTCTGTGGACGAGGTGCGGCAGATAAAGGAATTCTGCCGGAAGATACAGAGCGAGCTGTATGCGGAGAACATCCCCTTCGGGGAGGTGGAGCTGGGCATCATGATAGAGACCCCAGCCGCCGCCATTATCAGCCGGGACCTGGCAAAAGAAGTATCTTTCTTCAGCGTGGGCACCAACGACCTTACTCAGTACACCCTGGCTATAGACCGCCAGAACGCCAGGCTGGAAGCCTTCCACGACGCTCACCACCCGGCCATACTGTCCCTGCTGCGCACCATAGCGGAAAACGCCCACGCCGAGGGAATCTGGGCCGGCATTTGCGGAGAATTGGGGGCAGACCTGAGTCTAACGGATGCCTTCCTGGAGATGGGCTATGACGAGTTGTCCGTGTCCCCAGGTAAGATCCTGGCGCTAAGAAAAAAAGTTTGCGAAAGCGAGGCATAAAAGATGAAGGAAATCAAATACACCGTTACCGACCCTCTGGGCATACACGCCCGCCCTGCCGGACTGCTTGTGAAGGAAGCAGCCAAATATGCCAGCAAGGTGAGCATTTCAGTTGGCGGCGGCGCAGCCGTGGACGCCAAGCGGATAATGGGAGTTATGAGGTTGGCGGTAAAGCAGGGAATGGAGATTACCATGAGCTTTGACGGCTCCGACGAGGAGGCTGCCTCTGCCAATATGGAGGCCTTTTTGAAGGCAAATCTGTAATTTTCTTCGTAGCAAACGGGACAGGCTGTGGGCCGGCCTGCCCCTGCTGAATAGAGAGACCTGAGAGACAATAAATTATAATTATTTAGGAAAGAGAGGAACAATCAAATGATGAGATTCCTGCAGAGACTTGGAAAGTCCCTGATGCTTCCCGTGGCTTGCCTGCCCATAGGCGGCATACTCATGGGCATAGGTTACTGGATAGACCCCGCAGGCTGGGGCGCCAACAGCGTTCTGGCAATGCTGCTTATCAAGGCCGGTGGCATTCTAATCGACAACATGGCCATCCTGTTTGCCCTGGGTGTTGCCGTAGGCATGTCCAAGGACCAGGAGGGTACCTCCGCTTTGGCAGCCATAATCTCCTGGCTCACCATCCAGACCATGCTCAGCGCTGGCGTGCTGTCCGTGGTCATGGGTGTTCCCACCGAGGAAGTCCCCGCTGCCTTCGGTAAAATCAACAACCAGTTCATAGGCATCACCTGCGGCCTTATCTCCGCCGGGTGCTACAACAAGTTCTATCAGACCAAGATGCCGGACTTCTTGGGCTTCTTCGGCGGCCGCCGTTTCGTCCCGATTATGACGGTGGTCTTCACTCTGATAGCCTGTATCCCCCTCTACTTCGTATGGCCTGTTGTCTACAATGCCTTGGTGTGGCTGGGCGAGAGCATCATCGGCCTGGGCGCCATCGGCGCAGGCATCTATGGTTTCCTGAACCGTCTGCTCATCCCCGTTGGACTGCACCACGCCCTCAACAGCGTGTTCTGGTTTGACGTGGCCAATATTAGCGATATCGGCAAGTTCTGGGGTACTGTTGAAGGCGGCGTCCTTGGCCAGACCGGTATGTATCAGGCGGGCTTCTTCCCCGTGATGATGTTTGGTCTCCCCGCTGCTGCTCTGGCAATGTACACCACTGCCAAAACCACCAAGAGGAAGGTAGCCGGAGGCATACTCCTCTCCGCCGCTCTCTGTTCCTTCTTCACCGGCGTTACCGAGCCCCTGGAGTTCTCCTTCATGTTCCTGGCTCCCGTGCTTTACTTCACTCACGCCGTTCTCACCGGCATTTCCGTGGCTATCGTGGCGGCCCTGCCCATCCGTGCAGGCTTCCAGTTCAGCGCAGGCTTTGTTGACTGGTTCCTGTCCTTCAAGGCCCCCTTTGCCATGAATCCCCTGCTGCTGATACCCATCGGCCTGGCCTTCTTCGTGGTCTACTTCCTTATCTTCCGCATCATTATTGTCAAGATGGATCTGAAGACTGTGGGCCGTGAGGATGACGACAACTCCGCCGAGCTTAAGATAGAGCTCTCCAACAGCAACTATGCCGAGCTGGCCAAGGCCCTGCTGGCTGCCGTAGGCGGAGCGGGCAACATCAAGAGCGTGGACAACTGCATCACCCGTCTGCGTCTGGAGGTCAAGGATCGCCTGCTGGTAGATGAGAAGGCCATCAAGGCCACCGGCGTCGCCGGCGTCATCCGCCCGGGCAAGACTGCCGTGCAGATAATCATCGGACCTAAGGTGCAGTTCGTGGCCGATGAGTTCAAGAAACTGGTATAAAACCAAACTGGCATGAAGCCATAGTTACATAGAGGGGTCTGGCCCACAGGCCCCGATATGAAAAGCAAAAGAGGGTCCCGGCGGTTTTCCGCCGGGACCCTTTCAGCTTGTCAAAAAAGCCCTCACAGGCTTTTTTGACTGCGCTTCTCCCGCCAAGCATTTTGCCCTTGGCAAAATGCTGCTTCGCTCGAAAAGCCTTGAAAAATCAAGCCTTTTCTGTGGCGGCTCATTG
>DVHY01000134.1 GCA_018711755.1 Candidatus Limivicinus faecipullorum
CATATCCCGCTTGGGATATGGCTTGAGACTGTCGAAAAAGCCTCGCAGAGTTTTTTCAACCCAGCGAAAAAATAATTTCAATCGTTTTCTGCGGCGGCGTGTACGTCGCAGAAAACACTTCTCACGGAGCGAAGTGTCGAATTGTACGCCTCTGGCGTACAACTGAGGCATGGAGCGAAGTGCAAGCCCTTTTGTCGAAGAAGGCTTGGCCTTCTTCGACAAGCTGAAGCCATATCCCGCTTGGGATATGGCTTTTGCACTTTATTTGTTCTGCTTCTTATCCGGCGTTTCTTCCTTGGCCTTTGCCTCCGCCGCAGCCTTGGCCGCCTTTTCCTCTGCTTTCTTCACCAGGCGAGGAGGCTTTACATCTGTCCTTCTGAAGGTCCAGGTGTATTCCAGCAGTTTTTCCGCCAGCTCCGGCCTGAGGGAGCCGGGGAGCATACGCCACTGCCAGTTGCCGGAGGAGAGCCCCGGGGTATTCATGCGGCAGCCGGCGGTCAGCTCCAGCACGTCCTGCATCTGCACCACGAAGAGCCGGGAGGCGGTGGACATGCCGGTGCGGATAAGTCCCCAGCTCCAGCCCTCGTCCTGGGTGATGTGCATATAGCGCCGGGCGAAGTCCAGGCTGTCCTCGTCGGTGGTCTCCAGCCAGCCGGCCACGGTGTCGTTGTCGTGGGTGCCCATGTAGCACACGCTGTCCTTGTCACAGCGGTGGGGCAGATAATCCGACTCTCCGTGGGCGTCAAAGGCAAATTCCAGTATCTTCATCCCCGGGAAGCCGGAGTCCTCCACCAGTTTCCTCACGCTGGGGGTGATATAACCCAGGTCCTCGGCTATGAAGCTCAGGTCATGGAACCAGGAGCCCAGCACCCCCACCAGGCCCATGCCCGGTCCGGGACACCATTTGCCGTTCTTGGCGGTCTTCTCCCCCCAGGGCACCGCCCAATAGCTGTCGAAACCCCGGAAATGGTCTATACGGATGACGTCGTAGAGCTTCTTGGCCCCATCTATACGGCGTATCCACCAGCCGTAGCCGTCGCTCTTCATCTTTTCCCAGTTGTAGAGGGGGTTGCCCCAGAGCTGCCCGTCTTCGGTGAAGGCATCGGGGGGCACTCCGGCCACCTCCGTGGGCACGTTCTCCCCGTTCAGCATGAAGTACTGGGGATCGCTCCACACGTCGGCAGAGTCCATGGCCACGTAGATGGGAATATCGCCTATGAACTGTATCCCCTGCTTCTTTGCATAGGAGCGCAGCTTTTCCCACTGCTTGAAGAACAGGTACTGCATGAAGACATAGAAGTCTATCTCCTCTTTCAGCTCCCTGGAATATCTCTCCACGGCCTCACGGCGGTGCAGCCTTATCCCCTCGTCCTTCCACTCCGTCCAGCTGACCATGTTGAAGTGGGCTTTCACCGCCATGAACAGGGCGTAGTTCTCCAGCCAGGAGGCGTTCTCCCGGCGGAAGGCCTCCACCTGAGTTCTCAGGGGCTCCCGCCCCCTTTGGAAGGCCAGGCGCAGGACTTTGAAGCGGTTCTGGAATATACAGCCGAAATCCACTCTGGCGGGGTCGGAACCCCAGTCCAGGCCCTGCAGCTCCTCTTTTTTCAGCAGTCCGTCCTCAATGAGTATATCCAGGTCTATGAAATAGGGGTTGCCCGCAAAGCTGGAAAAGGAGGAATAGGGGCTGTCGCCGTAGCTGGTGGGGCCCAGGGGCAGGAGCTGCCAGTATTTCTGACCGGCAGATTTAAGGAAATCTATAAAGTCATAGGCGCATTTTCCCATGCTGCCGATGCCGTAGTTGGAGGGCAGGGAGCTCATGTGCATGAGTATTCCGCTGCTGCGTTTCAGTTCTTTCATAATCCCTTTTCTCTTTCAAATAAATTCTCACCCTTTGACGGCGCCTGCGGCCACGCCCTTGATGATATGCTTCTGGCCCAGGATATATACGATGATTATGGGCAGGATGGTGAGCACTATACTGGCCATCATCGGGCCCATCTCGACTCTGCCGTAGCTGCCCCGGAAATACTGGATAAGTATGGGGATGGTGGTGTATTTTTTCCTGTCCAACACCAGGTAGGGCAGCAGGTAGTCGTTCCAGACCCACATGGTCTCCAGTATGCCCACGGACACCATGGTGGGCTTGAGTATGGGAAAGACCACGGAGAAGAAGGTGCGTATTGGACCGCAGCCGTCTATCATGGCCGCCTCCTCTATTTCAATAGGTATGGACTTCATGAAGCCTGCGAACATGAACACCGCAAGGCCTGCGCCAAATCCCAGATAGATTATGCAGATATTGTAAGGGCTGGTGAATCCCAGGCGGTCGGCCAGGGAGGACAGGGTGAACATGAGCATCTGGAAGGGCACCACCATGGAGAACACGAACAGATAGTAGCAGGCCTTGGATACCCAGCTGTTCACTCTGGTGATAAACCAGGCGCACATGGAGCAGAACACCAGGATAAGGGCCACGGAAGTGACGGTTATCACCAGGCTGTACCAGAAGGCGGAGAGGAAGCCCTGAGTGTCTATGGCGCTTTTGAAGTTTTCCAGCTCTGCAAAGGTCTCGGAGCTGGGCAGCTGGAAGGCAGAGTCGGTGGTGATGGAACGTTCCTGCTTCAGAGAGTTCATCAGCACCATGAACACAGGGTAGACCCAGGCCAGACTCAGCACTGTAAAGACGGCGGTGAGAATACCGCTCACCACTTTATTCCTCTTTTTCATTACTGCTGCACCTCCTTGGAGCGGGTGGCCTTAAGCTGGATGAGGGAGATGGCCACAACTATTATGCAGAAGAGCACGGCCTTGGCCTGACCTATGCCTTTCCACTGGGGGCCGGAGCGGAAGTAGAAGGTCTGGTAGATGTTCAGGGCAATGAGCTCGGAGGCGTGGGCGGGTTCGCCGCCGGTGAGGGCCAGGTTCTGGTCGAAGAGCTTGAAGCCGTTGGTGAGGGACAAAAACAGGCAGATGGTTATGGAGGGCATAAGATTTGGCAGCTTCACCTTCCATAAAGTCTGCCAGGGGCTTGCCCCGTCAATGGTTGCGGCCTCTATATAGTCATTTGGTATAGCCTGGAGCCCTGCAATGTAGATTATCATCATGTAGCCTATCTGCTGCCAGCACATGAGTATTATCAGGCCCCAGAAGCCGTAGGTGGCGTCCAGAGTCAGCAGGGGCTTGCCCAGCAGACTCAGCACACAGTTGAAAAGTATCTGCCAGATATAGCCCAGAACTATGCCGCCTATCAGGTTGGGCATGAAGAACACTGTGCGAAACAGGTTGGTTCCCTTCAGCTTTCTGGTGAGCAGCAGGGCCACGGTGAGGGCAAACACGTTTATAAGCAGTGTGGAGATAAGCGTGAAGCGCACCGTGAGCCAGAAGGACTCCTGGAACAGGGTATCGGCAATGGCCTTGCTGTAGTTTGACAGGCCCACGAAAGTGGTCTTGTTCACGGTCTGGAACTTGCACAGGGACAGATACAGCCCCTGGCAGAAGGGTATCACGAAACCTATGATAAAGGCGCATACTGTGGGCAGCAGGAAAATCGGCCAATATTTTTTTATGGCTTTTTCCATATATTGTCTTCCTCCCTTTCGTCTTTATTTTCCCAAGACTGAGCCCTGCCTCCGTAAATCTCCGGAGCCACGGCTCAGGCCACGGATGCTGGCCGGTATTTTGGCCTTTCTTTAAATCACGGGGGTGGGCGGCTTGCCGCCCACCCCCGTACATTAAAGTTTATTGCTCTGAGCAGGTTTTTGCCCCGGGGATTTCTCAGCCGTTGGCCAGCTCATACTCGGTGGCCCAGCCGTCCACGAAGGCGGTGACAACGCCGTCCCAGTCACCGGTGCCGGCAGCATAGGCGGTAAGGGCGGAGCCCACGCCGTTCTTCCACTCTTCAGAGGGCATGGTGGTGAAGTTCCAGGACACGGGCACCTTGCCGGCGGCGGTCATATCGGCATCCTGCTGCACGAAGGGGTTGGCAGCGGCCTTGGCAGACTTGAAGGGGCAGACAAAGCCCATGTCATTGGCCAGGCAGGAGGTGCCTTCCTCGGAGGTGACACACCAGTAGATGAAGTCCAGGGTGGCCTGGATATCGGCCTCGTCGGCCTCGGCATTGACGCACCAGTAGTTCTCGGAGCCGGTGCACAGGCCCTGGTTCTCCTCGCCCTCAAGGCCGATGTAAATGGGTATCATGGCCAGGTTCTCGTCGCCCAGGCTCTTCACATCGTTGTAGGCCCAGGTGCCGTTCTGGTAGAAGACAGCCTCGCCGTTGACGAATTCGGCCACGGCGTCGTCGCCGGTCTTACCGGCCAGCTCGGTGGGATCGCAGGTGGCGTTGTTGATGTACAGGTCCCAAATGGCCTTGTAGTTGTCCAGGTAGGTGCCCTTGATGGCGGCGGTGGAAGTGATGCCGTCGGCCTGGTACTCACCGTAGATGGGCATATTGGCCAGGTGGGTCTTGAAGCGCCAGTCGGAGGAGGAGTCCATACCGGCGGAGGTGAAGGCGGCGAAGCCCAGCTCGCCGCTGCGGGCGGTGATGTCCTCAGCCACGGCCTTCAGGCTGTCGAAGGAGTTGATGTCGTCCACGGTGTAGCCGGCCTCGGCCAGCAGGGCGGTGTTGCAGATGATGCCGTAGGTCTCGATAACGTAGGCGATGCCGTAGACCACGCCGTCCTCGATGAGGGCGAAGCTGTCGTTGGTGAGCTCACCATAGATATCGGAGCCGCTCAGGTCATAGCAGTAGTCCTTCCAGTTGGCCAGACCCACGGGGCCGTTGACCTGGAAGAGGGTGGGCATCTCGGTCTTGCCCATCTCGGCCATGAGGGTCTCCTCATAGGTGCCGGAGGCAGCGGTGACCACGGTCACGGGCACGCCGGTCTGCTCGGTGTAGGTGGCGGCCAGGGCCTGCCACTGCTCATCCTGCTCGGGCTTGAAGTTCAGGTAATAGACGGAGCCCTCGGCGGCGGGGGCCTCTTCGGCGGGAGCCTCTTCTGCGGCGGAATCCTCGGCAGGGGCTTCCTCGGCGGGGGCTTCGCTGCTGCCGCAGGCGCACAGGCTGAATACCATGGCCAGGGCCAGAAGCAGTGCTAGAATCTTTTTCATTTCGCGTTTTCTCCTTTTTTAAAAATAAATTGTTCCTCGTTTGAGGTGGTATCTTCAGGCGCGTCCGCGCCGGAAAATCAAATTTTTCTCACTGAGCCGCCGGGGCGGAGGCAGGCCTCCAGGCGCAGATGGCAGCTCTTGCGCCGCTGTTCTATCATGTCGGCAAGTATGGCCACGCTCTGCCTGCCCATCTCCTCCACCGGCTGGACCATGGTGGTGAGGGTGGGGTTTGCGTATTCCGAGACGGTGAGCCCGTCGATGGCTATCACCGAGCAGTCCTCCGGCACTCTGCGGCCGTGGTCCTCCAGGGCCTTTACGGCGGCCAGGGCCGTGGTGTCCGACAGGGCAAAGACCGCGCTGAAGTCCGCGCCGCTCTCTATCAGCTCCGCCATCCCCCGGTAGGTCCGGGGCATTTCAAAGCAGCCCTGGGTGTCCACCAGCAGCTCCGGGCTGAATTTCAGCCCCGCCTGCTCCAGCGCAGCCCTGTAGCCCTTGTAGCGCAGCTCGCTGATGGAGCGGTCGTCGGTGGCGGGGGTGACCACGGCGATGCGCCGGTGGCCCAGCTCTATGAGGGTCTGCACCGCCTTGAAAGCGGTCATATAGTCGTCAATGGACACCGAGGAGTAGTCCCTCTCGTCCAGACTGCCGAAGCAGTTGGTGTAGGTGCAGCAGAGGAAGGGTACGCCCACCGGGGAGAGGGTCACCGGGCTGTAGTCGAAACGGCCGCCCAGGAAGATGAGCCCCCGGAGCTTTTTCTCCCGCTCCAGTATGGCCCCGGCCATCACCTCGTCGTCGTCGGAGCCGATGAAGTGGAGCACCATGGTGTAGCCCCGGCGCTCTATTTCCCGGGAGATGGTCTTGACCATGGCGGAGAAGAAGAGGTTGTCCTGGCCTCTGACCACCACGCCTATGTTGTCCGACTGGGAGCGCACCAGGTCTCTGGCGCTGTTGTTGGGTATGTAGCCCATGCGCTCCACGGTGGAGCGCACCCGGTCCCTGACGCTCTGGCTCACATCCGGGTGGTCGTTGAGGACACGGGAGACGGTGCTTACGCTGACGCCGCAGGCTTTGGCGATATCCTTTATGGTCATTTCAGCTTTCTCACCGCTTCCTTATATTCTCTGCCGTTTCTCCTTTTTTCGGCTGGAATCGCTCCCGGTAACGTTTCCAGTTTTCTTTGAATCCATAGTATCAGGGCCTTTCCCCTTTGTCAACGAGCATCCGTGCTCTCCGGGGCATTTTCGGTTCCTTGACCAAAGGGCCCCCGGTTTTTTGGTGCAATTTGACAACAGAGAAAAGGCAGCCCCTTTTTTCAGGGGCTGCCTTTGGTGCGTTTCTACAAGAAATTTCAATCTTTGACCTCTATATCCAGGCCCAATTCTCTGGGCAGGAAACGGGGGCAGACGTTTTCCGACAGGGTTATCACCGAGGCGGCCAGCTTGGTGCCTATCTGCATGGCCTCCTCAATGGTCTTTCCGTAGGTCAATCCGATGGCCACTCCGGCGCAGTAGGCGTCGCCGGCCCCGGTGGTGTCCCTCACCTGGACGGACTTGGCCGGGCAGACGCCGCAGTTGCCGTGCATGTCCGCATACACCGAGCCCCGGACGCCCATGGTCACCACCACCGCCGGTATTTTGGCCCGCTTCACCTTTTCCCTCAGCTCCAGGCACAGCTCCTCCGGGCTGAGCTTTGAAAAGTCGCTGACGAAGAGTATGCCCGCCTCCAGCACGTTGCACACGAAACAGTCCGTGGACTGGAGGAAGTCCCGCCGCTGGGAGGCGATACCCATGTTTGCCACCACGGCGTATACTTTTTTGTTGTATTTTTTTGCAAACTTGAAGACCTGCTTTATTATCTCCTTGTCCAGGTCTATCTCTATGACTATGCTGTCGGCGTCGGCGAATATCCGGTCCCCGTCCTCCTCCAGCAGCTGGGCCATATAGCTCAGATCTGGCCTTTTGGATATGGAGCCGGCCAGGTCCCCGGTGTTGTCAAAGACCGCCAGCCACATACCCATGCCGTCGGGCACCTGTCGGATGAAGCTGGTGTCCACTTTGTGGTTCCTGAGTTTTTTAAGCACCGCCTCCCCCTGGTCGTCGTCATCCACCAGGCTGACGAAGCGGGGCCGCAGCTCCACGTTGGCGATATCCTCCGCCACGTTCCTGCCCACGCCCCCGTGTACTATCTCCACCCGCCCGGCGTTGCGCCCGGTGGGGATGTAATTGTCCTCGGGAAAGCCCTTAACGTCCACGAAAACTGCGCCGATAACAACAATTGCCATATCTGTCTCCTCTCTGCATATGTCAATATGTGTAAATAAAAGGATATTAGACCCGGCCCGGTTTGTCAATATTAAAGCTGTTGACTGTACTATAAAATGTGATAAAATTCAGAGTGAAAAAATTTACCCTCAGGCAGGGGGATATGGAGGTGCCTCACATGGCAGCAGTTGTACACAGCTTCGGGCAGACGTCCCAAGGGCAGCCGGTACGCTCCTACAGTCTGGAAAACAAAAACGGCGCCCGGGCCGTGCTGATAGACTACGGGGCCGCCCTTCAGTCCCTGTGCTTCAAGGACCGCCGTGGCGAGCCTGTGGACCTGGTCCAGGGCTTCGACAGCGTGGAGGGCTACGAGAACCAGGACGCCTACATAGGGGCGACCATAGGCCGTGTGGCAAACCGCATCGGCGGCAGCCGCTTCTCCCTGGGGGGAAAGGAATACAGGCTCTATCCCAACGACGGGGAGAACCATCTCCACGGCGGCAAAAAGGGCTTTGATAAATTTGTCTGGCAGAGCGATACCGGGGAGGACTTCGTCCGCTTCTCCCGCCTGTCTCCCCACGGGGAGGAGGGCTATCCCGGCAATCTCCGGGTCTCCGTCACCTATACCCTCACCAACAGCGACGAGCTGCGCATCGCCTATGAGGCCATCAGTGACGCCGATACGGTGCTGAGCCTCACCAACCACAGCTACTTCAACCTGGACGGGGGCGGCAGCGTGCTGGACCAGCAGCTGATGATAAATGCCCAGCGTTATCTGGAGCTGGGCCCGGGGCTCATCCCCACGGGCCGGGCTCTCCCCGTGGCGGACACGCCCTTTGATTTCACCACCATGAAAGCCATAGGCCGGGACATTGAGGCCGACGACCCCCAGCTGCGCCTGGGCGGAGGTTACGACCACAACTTCATTCTCTCCGGCCCTCTGGCAGCCGCAGCCTACAGCCAACGCAGCGGCATAGAGCTGCGCTGCTACACCGATCTGCCGGGAATGCAGCTGTATACCGCAAACTTCCTGGGGGAGTTTACCGGCAAGGGCGGGCGGAAGATGGGGCCCCGCCAGGCTTTCTGCCTGGAGACCCAGCTCTTCCCTGACGCCATGGGCCATTACGGCTTCCCCTCTCCCCTTCTCCGCGCCGGAGAAAAGCTGTCTTACGAGACCGTATATAAACTTTCTCTCAAGTGAGGTACAAAATGGAAAATAAGAATGTAACTGATTTCTTCGGCTGCGACGTTTTCAATGACTCCGTTATGCGCTCCCGTCTGCCCAAGGATGTGTTCAAGCAGGTGCAGCGCTCCATGAACGAGGGCAAGCGCCTGGACAGCGCCGCCGCCACCGTGGTGGCCAACGCCATGAAGGACTGGGCCATCGAGAAGGGGGCCACTCACTTCACCCACTGGTTCCAGCCCATGACCGGCATCACCGCCGAGAAGCACGACAGCTTCATCTCCCCGGTGGACGGGGGCCGGGTCATCATGGAGTTTAGCGGCAAGGAGCTCATCCAGGGTGAGCCGGACGCCAGCTCCTTCCCCTCCGGCGGCCTGCGGGCCACCTTTGAGGCCCGGGGCTACACCGTGTGGGACCCCGCCTCCTACGCCTTTATAAAGGAGCATGTGCTGTGCATACCCACCGCCTTCTGTTCTTACGGCGGCGAGGCTCTGGACAAGAAGACCCCCCTGCTGCGCTCCATGGAGGCTCTGAACCGCCAGTGCCTGCGGGTGCTGAAGCTCTTCGGCAATACGGAGGTCAGCTCCGTCAAGACCACCGTGGGCCCTGAGCAGGAGTATTTCCTCATAGACAAATCCGTGTACGAAAAGCGCCGGGACCTGGTGTACACCGGCCGCACCCTCTTCGGAGCCAAGCCCCCCAAGGGCCAGGAGCTGGACGACCATTATTTCGGCACCATCAAGCCCCGGGTGGCCGCCTTCATGAAAGCCCTGGACGAGGAGCTGTGGCGCCTGGGAGTCATGGCCAAGACCGAGCACAACGAGGCCGCCCCCTCCCAGCATGAGCTGGCCCCGGTGTTCACCACCGCCAACATCGCCGCGGACCACAATCAGCTCACCATGGAGCTGATGCAGAAGATAGCCCGCCGCTTTGACATGGTCTGCCTGCTCCACGAAAAGCCCTTTGCCGGAGTCAACGGCAGCGGCAAGCACAACAACTGGTCCATGATAACCAATACCGGCACCAACCTGCTGGAGCCCGGCGAGACCCCCTATGAAAACGCCCAGTTCCTGCTCTTCCTCTGCGCCGTCATCCAGGCCGTGGACGACTATCAGGACATGCTGCGCCTGTCCGTGGCCTCCGCCGGCAACGACCACCGTCTGGGCGGCCATGAGGCGCCCCCCGCCGTGGTGAGCATCTTCCTGGGGGAGGAGCTGGAGGCTATACTCCAGGCCATAGAGACCGAGGAGCCCTACGGCAGCAAGGAGAAGGAGCTCATAAAGGTGGGCGTCCACGTGCTGCCCAAGTTCCCCAAGGACACCACGGACCGCAACCGTACCTCCCCCTTTGCCTTCACCGGCAACAAGTTCGAGTTCCGTATGCTGGGCTCCTCTGCCTCCATCTCCGGCCCCAATGTGGTGCTGAACACTGCCGTGGCCGAGTCCCTGCGCCAGTATGCCGACACTCTGGAGCAGGCCCAGGACTTTGAGTCCGCCCTCCACAACCTTATCCGGGAGGTCATCCGCCGCCACAAGCGCATCATCTTCAACGGCAACGGCTATGACGAGGCCTGGCTGAGGGAGGCGGAACGCCGGGGCCTGTCCAATCTGGTGAGCACTCCCGACTGCGTGCCCTGCTACCTGGATGAGAAGAACGTGGAGCTCTTCACCCGCCACCGGGTCTATACCCCTGTGGAGCTGAGAGCCAGATATGAGATAAAGCTCAGCAGCTACTGCAAGGTGCTGCACATAGAGGCAATGACCATGCTGGATATGGCCCAGCGGGACATTCTCCCCGCCGTCAGCGCCTATGCCCGGAGCCTGGCCGAGGCCGCCCTGGCCAAACGCAGTCTCAGCGACACTATGGATGTGAGCTTTGAGACCGGCCTTGCCACCAAGATAAGCCGTCTCACCGCCGAACTCAACACCCGCACCGGGGCCCTCGGCGCCTCCGTGGCAAAGGCCGAAGCCATCCCCTGCAGCCTGGACCGAGCCAGGTTCTACCGCAGCCAGGTCTTTGAGGACATGAACCGCCTGCGCCAGACCGCCGACGAGCTGGAGACCCTCTGCTCTTCGGAATACTGGCCCTACCCCAGCTACGGCGACCTGCTCTTCAGCATAAAGTGAAAAGGGCTGTATGAGCTTTGAAAATATACGGATATAACGGCCAAAAGAATATCTGCGGGGACAGGCTGCGTCAGCTGCGCCTTATGCGCCGGCTGTCCCAGGCCGCCCTTGCCGCCAAGATGCAGACCGAGGGCGTGCCCATGGAGCAGGACATCATCAGCCGAATAGAGTCCGGGGAGCGGCTGGTCACCGACTATGAAGCCTATACTTTCGCAAAGCTTCTTGGGGTCAGTCTGGATGAGCTTATAGTCCCAACCGGCCAGGAAGATTGAATAGCTATAAACAGTCAAACCGCAGCGGCTTTCGCCGCTGCGGTTTCGTTATGGCAAAAACATTTACTGTTCGCTGTCTTTTTTACTTTTATTTGCTATGAAGCAGTACCAGCTCATCACCACCGGCAGGGAATAGAGTATGGGATAGGCATAGCGGGGAGTACCCCGTATGCCGGGGGCCGCCACGATTATTGCCAGGCTCAGCAGCAGGGGCAGGGCCGGGATGAAGAAATTCCACAGCCTGCGCCGCAGGGCGTAACAGCAGAAGAACAGCAGTACCAGCACATACACCGATACATTGCACACCAGTCCGCTGAAGGGCAGGTACATCAAATCGAAGTTGAATTCGTTGCGGATATTGTTCACTCTGGGCAGCACCTCCACGTCGGTAATGCCGATAGTCTCTGCGGCATGGAGATGGTATTTGTTCAGGGTGCCCACAGCCAGCTGGTTCCCCTCCTGGAAGGGATATACCAGGGGATAGTTCTGGTTCACCGTAGCCTTTATATATACGAAGGGGTGCTTCAGGCCCTGCTTGAGCCAGGTCTTCAGATAGTTCAGCACATCTTCCGTGGTGGCTTCGGGGTTGAACTTGTCCTTAACCGGGTCTGACTCCATGGGGTAGTAGTCCGCCGCCATGTTGTCATAGTCCAGCACGGCGCTGATGGCGGCCTTCTCTTCCTCGGTCACCTCGTCCCCCCGCTCCAGCACATAGCGGGCGGTCTGCTGTATGGGCAGGGATAGGGCCTCCCGGATACTGCCTTTCTCTATATCGTAGTAGCTCATCAGCCCGCCCAGTATCAGGTTTGCAGCCAGCACCGGCAGCAGCAGGCAGAGGGCGATACGTCTGGGCATTCCGCTCTTTTTGCCTTTTCTATACCCCACAAAGAACACTATCAGCAGCAGCAAAACCATGGGATATATCACATATTTGCCGTTGTTCCTGAAGAGCATGACGGCCATTATGCTCAGGGCCAGCAGGGCGATGTGTCCCTTGCTGCTCCAATAGTTCCGCCCCAGATACAGCATATATACCAGCTCCGTGACAAACAGCAGCACGGCCCAGGAGTACACATTGTCCTTTATCACCGTGGGGTAGGAGGTGACGAAGTAGGGGCTGAAAAGTATGGCCAGCAGGCTTATGAGCCGGAGATATCTGGGGGCTCCCAGGCGTCTCATGGTGTACAGGCAGTAGGCAAAGACCGCCGAATACATCCCCGTCTGCAAAAGCATAACCGCAAAAAGCCCCAGGTTTGCGCTGCCCAGCTTTTTGCCCAGGGCGATGATGGATGCAAAGTAGACGGTGTGTGCCGGCGGATGGTGGGAGGTGAACTCATAGAGGCCCCAGTCAGGCCGTACCACCTTGAAGAACATCCCCGCCTGGTTCCAGGAGTCGGCATTCATGCCCCCCGGATATACAAGAACAAGCGGCAGTACGCAGCTGAGGAGTATGATGACAAATGGGCAGAGAAAGCTGTGCCGCCGGTAAAAGGCGGTGAGCCGGCCCTCGTTTTTCCAGCTCAGGTCTGCGCCGCTGTCCACAAAAATGTCCAGTGCAACGGCCAGTTGCGTGAGCAGCCAGGAGCTGCCCAGAAGATAGATACAACATTTCAGCAACTGACCTGTGCCGGAGGTGAGGCTCTGGAGGGTGTTGTCCTGTACGAAGCCCTCAGCCATAAGCCAGATGACGGCTATAAAGAAACAGACCAGCGGCAGCAGAACATAATTTCCCCTGCGTTTTTTCTCGTTCCAGCGATGGAGCAGAAACAGGGCCACGGCAAGGATGCTGGCCTGGACGGCCGTGCCGTCCAGACTGCGGCGCAAATTCTCCATCATGTTCAGGATACTGCTGCCCAGAGCCGCATTGCTCAGCTCCGGCTCCGGGAAGCTCATGCACAGGGCCATGGCCGCCAGGACGGCGAATATTGCCGCCGCCCCATTGCCCAGGGATTTTTTATCCGTCTTCACCTGCTCCCCTCCATTTTCTGCCGGTATCTGTTGTGGATGTCTATAAGTCTCATCTCAAAGTCGTGGCGGTTCTTCTCATGGAGGGTCTCCAGAATGAGCCCTGAGAAAAAGCTCTGAATGGCGGCGATAGCCGCAAAGCCGCTGACGATGAGGGTGGGGAAACGCAGCACTTCACCGGTATGCAGAAATTCGTTGAGCACCGGGAAGAACATCACTGCGGCAATCAGGGCCAGTACCAGGGCAATGAGGCCGAAAAACGCAAAGGGCTTGTTGTTCTTATAGAGCTTGCCTATAGTTCCCAGGACCTTTACGCCGTCGGAAACGGTGTTCAGCTTGGAAACGCTGCCCTCAGGCCTGTCTCTGTAGCTCACCACCACGTTTTCCACCAGCATGTTCTTCTCAATGGCGTGGATGCTCATTTCCGTCTCTATCTCAAAGCCCTTGCTGAGCACGGGGAAGCTCTTCACGAACTGATAGCTGAAGGCCCGGTAGCCGGTCATAATGTCCCGTATGTCGCTTTTAAACAGGGCGTTGATGCTGTGGCGCACCAGTTTGTTGCCGAAGTTGTGGAAAGGCCGCTTGTTTTCGGTGAAATATGTAGCGGAGAGCCGGTCTCCCACCACCATGTCCACGCCCCGCTCCAGCACTTTTTTCGCCATCTCCGGGGCAAACTCTGCGGGATAAGTGTCATCTCCATCGGCCATAATGTAGCACCGGGCGTCTATCTCCCGGAACATACGGCGTATCACGTTGCCCTTGCCCTGCTGGTATTCATGGCGCACCACAGCTCCGGCGGCGGCAGCTATCTCCGCCGTGCCGTCGGTGGAATTGTTGTCATAAACATATATCACTGTGTCCTCCGGCAGCACGGCCTTGAAGTCCGCCACCACCTTGGCCACCGTCCTGCTCTCGTTATAGCAGGGAATAAGTACCGCTATTGTGTCCATATCCTATCCTCCGCGGGGTCCGTTCCCCTAGTCGTATTTTTAATCAGGCCGGTTACCCGGCACGGTATTGCCGCTACATCTCGGTCTCAGGCTTTTTCTTTACCCATATCCTCCCGGCACAGGCGGATAAAATAGGCCGCCATCAAGGGCATGGGATATATCACGGGGAAAACATACCTGGGGTTTCCTATCACCGCCGGAGCAAACACCGCCACCGCTATGCTGAGCAGTACCGGCACGGCGAGGAGCAGGAAAGCATATTTCTTTCTCACCGCCGCTATAAGACTCAGGAAAAAAGCGGCTATGATATACGGAGCGGTGTGGCTTATCATACCTATCACCGGCGAAGAGTACATCAGATAAAACCACTGGGTGAGCACATTTCTCTCCGTGTCCAGGGATTCGGGCAGCGAGACGCCTGTAGCCGCCACCACGTCAGGTATGAACCAGGCCCCGTCGCTGAAGCCCACATATACCGTCCTGTTCTCGGCAAAGGGATATACCAGGGCATAGATCTGGTTTGCCGTGGCCTCCACATAGGTCAGGGGATGCTTGAAGAACATCTTCAGCCACGCCTCCAGATACGCCTTCAGCTCGTCGCTGCCGCAGCCCTCCTTAAACTCCGCTTTCACCGGGTCGGAGATTATGGGTATATAGAGCTCCGCCAGCCGGTCATAGGGCAATACGGCGTCTATAGCCTCCCGCTCCTCCTCTGTCACCTCTTCCCCGTGGTCCCTCACATATCTTGCGGTCTGCTGGAAGGGTAGGGACAGGCTCTCGGCTATGCTGCCGGGGGCGATGTCATAATGTTTTATAATGGCGGAGTTGACGGCCACAGCAGCCGCCACAGGCAGCAGCATGAGCAGCAGCAGTCTCACTGTCTTGCTCCGGCCCAAGCTTTTCCTTTTTACAATAAGCACTGCGGCAAGCAGGATGAAGCTGGGATAGAGCACATAGCAGCCGTTTTTCCTCATAAGCAGCACACCCATTATTGCCAGGGCGGTGATGAGCAGCTGTTTTTTACTTTTCAAAAAGCTCTCCATATCCAGCAGAGCGTATATGAACTGGGCCATCATAAGCAGGAAGGCCATGGAAAAAGGCACATCCTTCAGCAAAGTGCCCACCCGGTCGGCGACGAAGGGTGAGAAAACTGCCGTCAGCAGGCTCAACAGCCTTATCCACTTGGGGGCTCCCAGCTTTTCATACAGGCAAAACACATAGGCCAGCGCCAGGGCAGCCATCAGCACCTGCAGCAGCACAAAGAGGAAAAGGCCCAGGTTTGCGCTTCCCAGAGCCAGGCCAAGGCGGCTGAATATCCCCAGGAGCATGGTATGCACCGGGGGATGATGGGCGGTGAAGGGCTCGCTGCCCCAGTACTGGGCCAGCTGCATCCAGGCATCGGTACAGAAGGCGGCAGGGTAGCACGCCGCCACGGGCACAGCCCAGCACAGCAGCAGAAACAGACTGACAGCCCAGAACCTGTGCCTGCTCAGTAAGGCCTTCAGTCCCCGGGGTGCGGGGAGACTCAGCTTGGTGTCCCAGCCGCTGTCCAGCAGAGAGCGGAAGCCCAGAAGCATAACATACAGGAACCAGGCGGCGCCCAGGTAAGATATGATGGATTTGACTATCTGCCCCGGGCTGGAGCACATAGTGGAGAAGTCCCCTCCGCTGTTGAAGCAGGCTCCCATGAGCCATAGCACCGCCGTAACGGCAGCCAACAGCACCGCCGTCCAATTTTCCCTGGATGTATCCTCTCTCAGCCTGAGGCTGAGCCAATAGATTCCCAGAGCCAGCAGGGTACTGATAAAGGCGTTGCCGTGAAAACTGGCAGCCAGGTTCCCGACTATCTCCTCGGCAATACCGTCAAAACGTTCTCCCCAAGGCACAGAAAAGCTCATGCACAGTGCGCAGGCAGCCATGAGGGACATGGCCAGGCTGAATAAGCGCCCCAGGCCCTCCGCCTTGCCGGCACGGCCCCGGTCCATAACTATCCCCTGATTTCTTTTGCGCATATGCAGCCGCTCTCCCGGTAACATTTTTTTAAAGTTTAACATATCCCACGCCCTTTTTCAACATTATTTCCAGGCCTTGACAGTCTCAGGGCCACAACGTTCCATCCTTTCAGCCGCAGGCTGAACGCCGGCGAAACGGCGCCCCTTAGCTCCAGTCCGAAAAAAGAAGCCGCAGCTCCCGGCTGCGGCTTTAAGCTCAATCGAGTTTCACTGTTTTCTATGTTGCAGCTGTGGCTCAATCCCTGCGGTTGGAGAGGATGAGCACGAAACGCAGCAGCTGCATGAGCGTCACGGCCAGGGCCGCCACATAGGTGAGAGCTGCCGCCCGGAGCACCTTTCCGGCGCCTTCCAGCTCCTCCCCCCGCAGCAGCTCCATCCCCTCTATGGTGGCCAGAGCCCGGCTGCTGGCGTTGAACTCTGTAGGCAGAGTCACCAGCTGGAAGATGGCGCAGAGGCCGTAGAGGGCCACGCCGATATACGCAGCGTAGATGAACACCGGGGACAGTGAGCCCAGCAGCAGGCCCAGGATTATAAGGGGCACAGAGAGCTTTGCGCCCAGATTGGTCACGGGGACTATGGCTTCCCTGACCTTTACCGGCACATAGCCCACACTGTGCTGGATGGCGTGGCCCACCTCGTGGCAGGCGACGCCCACGGCGGCGGTGGAGCAGCCGTCGTAAACTCCTGCGGACAGCCGCACCACATTGTCCTTGGGGTCGTAGTGGTCTGTCAGCTGGCCGTCTATACGCTCTATAGGCACTTCTCTCAGTCCGTTGGCATCCAGCACCCGGCGGGCGGCCTGGGCGCCGGTGAGGCGGCGGGAGTTATACTGTTTTGAATATTTCTCATAGGTGTGGCTCACGTTGCTGCTGGCCCACATGGCAAAGAGCACCGCAGGCAGGACCAATACTATATATGTCCAGTCAATATACATTTTATCTCTCCCTTTCCCTTTTTCTGTTTATAGCATTATACATATGGAAGGGGAAATATACAATGGATAATGTATGAACTTTGAGCTTCTTCCTTTCAGCCGTGAAAATATCACGCCTGGGGCAGTATCTCATCAATATCC
>DVHY01000135.1 GCA_018711755.1 Candidatus Limivicinus faecipullorum
GGAAACAAAGTTGAGTCCAATAACAATTCGCAATACTGGACGGCAAGGAGGGCGCTGTTTTTTTGCACGGCGGCCGTTTAAAAAAATTTTTATTTCCATGCAACCAAGAGCATAAAATCTGCGAATATATATATGAGAGCTCTCACAGCAAAGGAGGACCCCCCATGGAAGACCGGGCCATAGTCGATCTATACTGGCAGCGCTCCGACAGGGCCATATCCGAGACCGAAGCCAAATACGGCAGATACTGCCGCACCGTTGCCTTTAACCTTTTAAACAGTATCGAAGACTCGGAGGAATGTGTCAACGACACCTGGCTGCGGGCCTGGAACCTGATGCCGGACAAGCGTCCGGCTCTGCTCTCCGCCTTTCTGGGGGGCATAACCCGCAATCTGGCCATAAGCATGTACAGGCGCAGGACCAGCAAAAAGCGGGGCGGCGGGGAGACCGCCCTGGCTCTGGAGGAACTGAGCGGCTGCATACCCTCAGACGCCGACCCCCAGCGGGAATATGAGAGCCGGGAGTTTGCCCGGGCCCTGGGCCGCTTTGTCTCCGGCCTGCCGGAGGCGGAGCGCCGGGTCTTCGTCTCCCGCTACTGGTACCTGGCCTCCCTGGAGGATATCTCCCGGTGTGCCGGATTTTCCCTATCCAAAACCAAGAGCATGCTCCTGCGCATCCGGGGCAGGCTGCGGGAGTACCTGAGGGAGGAAGGACTATGCTAGACCGGTATTTTCTTTTGGAGGCAATGGATGGCATAGAGGACGAGCATGTAAGGGAAGCCGGGGAATTCCTGGGTCTGCTGGACGGGGCCCTCCCCCGCCGCAGCTCCCGCCTTCTCCGGCGCACGCTGCTCATCGCCGCCCTCATCGCCGCCCTCTTTACCGTCACCGCCTACGCCATGGGCTGGTTCGGCCTGGGAGAGCGCGTCATGGAGCAGCCCTCTCCCGGTTCCGCCCCTCAGTCCGCCGCTGTGGAGGAGAAGCGCCGCTGGCTCAGTCTCAACGGCTATATGGATTCCCCGGAATATGCGGCAAATCTGGAGTGGCTGACCTTTTGGCATGAGTACACCGCCTCCCACGCCGTGGGCGACGACCCGGCCTTTTTTGCCGCTCTGGATGAAGAGAGCCTAAATACCTGCCGCTTTTACGGCGTATATGACGAGGCCATGCTGGATAAGCTGAAAGCCCTCGGGGAGAGCTACGGCCTGGCCCTGCACACCCGACAGGCAGTCCCCCTGAGCCTGGAGGACTTCTATCTCACCGCAGGCACCGGAGAATTTCTCCCCGGCGGTGAAGGCTCCGGCTATGTATACGAGGACGGCTCCTTCAAGCTGGAGGGCACGGTCTACCCCCGGGGCGGAGAGCCGGACAAAGGCAGCTCCTTCAGTCTTACCAAGACCCTGTCCGGCACCCTGGTGCCCCTCTGGTACCCCATAGACGCCCCGGAGGAGTACTCCCAGTGGGAGTACACCAACGCCTGCGGGGACAGCCTGCTCCTCTGCTTTGACGAGGAGAAGGGCAGCCTGTGCATTTTATTTGAGGCAGAAGGCATATTCATACAGCTGGGCAGCGGCGGCTGCGGCTCCCCCCGGGACTGTGAAGCCCTGGCGGACTGCTTCCTGTTCCACGAGCTTTTAAAGACCGAGCCCGATCTTGACACAGCCTGCCACGGCCCCACAGTATACGGGGACGGCTCCGCCGCCTCTCTGGCGGATTTTCTAAGCAGCCCCGAGGGCAGGGCCGCCGGGGAATACTACGACTACGCCCGGGCCCTGGAGCAGTCCCGGGGGCCATATCCCCCCTGGACGGACAGCCTGCTCATGGATAAATATACCTCCCTGGCAGAGGACTATTCCCTGGAAGCCGCCGGGGAGCCGGGCCTGGTCTTCAGCTTCGACGAGGCCCTGAGCGTCCCTGAGGGCTATACAAAGATAGACTCGGAGCAGTTTGCCGCCCTGGGCTATGAGCCGGAGCTGGCCCGGCAGTTCGGCCTGCTCTTCATCTGCGGCAACGGGGTCATTCAGGCCGAAGGCCGCCTTGCCTCCTGGCTGTACATCCCCAAAGGGGCCCTGAGCTTTTCCCTCAGTGAGGCTGTGGCCGCGGACTACAGCGAGCAGTGGCTCTATCTCACGGCCCGGGGGGAGACCGTGTGCATCGCCGCCGACCTGCCGGAGTCGCAGCGCAGCCCGGTGATTTTGTACGAGACCGAAAAGGGCTGGCTGCTGGGACGGCTCAGCTGGTATCACAGCGCCTATGAGCCGGAGGCCGCCGCTGATGAGATAGATCTCAGTCTCTTTCCCTGAGGTCCGACTTATTTAAGGAGACTATGATGAAAAATAAATACCGCATCACGGCCGCAGTCCTGGCGCTGTTTACGGCGCTGTCCCTGGGGCTGGGGGCTTGTGCGCCCGAAAGCGGAGAGGATACCCATGCCGGCGCTGCCTCCGCCTGCGGCACAAGGGAGGACTGGCAGGCAGTTCTCGCCACCCAGGCGCCTTTGCAGGAGCCGGTATATGTGTCGGGAATATACGAATTTGACAGGGCCATGTACATCCCCACGGAGGCCGCCGCCTCCCCCCAGGGCCTTTACCTGCGGGTGGCAAGGGAAGACGGGGACCGGGTATGGGAATTCGACAGCCAGGGCCGCTTCCTCCGGGAATACCCCTGCTCCCGGCCATGCTGGATAGGCCGGGACGGCAGCGTCTGGAACTTTGAAGGCCGGGAGTCCAAGGACAGCGCCTCCCGGTACATAGACTACAGTCTCAGCCGCAGCAGGGACGGACAGCTCAGCCAGGTGCTGAGCTTCCGCCAGGAGCAAGGCAGCAGCGACTTTTTCCCGGCGGCAGACGGCTTCTGCCTGTACAGCATGTCCTGGGACGAGAACAACCGGGGCAGCTTCAGCCTGGGGATATACGGGGACGACGGCACACTCCGCAGTACCATAGAGCTGGATTCCTGGTATCAGGCCCTGGGAGACGGCGGGGAGCTGTACCTCCTGAGCCGGGAGACCGGCGACATCTTCCGTGTGGACACGGAAAGCCTCAGCCTTGTCAGGGCCGACGTCCTGGATGAGGGCTGCCTCAGCTGCTCCGTACAGGGCGGGTATCTCTATGAGTCGGACGGTGTCTCCTTCTATCGCCGGGAGCTTGGCGGGAGCGGGCGGGAGACCCTGTTCTCCTATGAAGACCTGGGCCTTATAAATGTGGGGGCCCGGCTCCCTGTGCCCATAGGCGGGACGGAGGCTTTCCTGTTCATCGACTACCTCAACGAGGTCAGCCCTTACCGCCTCATCTATCCCGTGGAAAAAAGCTCTCTTACGGCGAAGAGGGAGCAGATAGTCCTGGCGGTCAACATCCCCGGGGAGGTCTGGGGATATGAGCCCTACGGGCTCTGGCGCAATGAGATCCTGGACTTCAACGCCGTCAGTCCGGAATATGAACTGGTCATACGAAACTACGGCACGGAGCCGGACCCCCAGGCCGCTCTCAACGCCGACATCGCCGCCGGCCGGGCCCCGGAGCTTATAGACATGAGCCTTTACTCCCCCGGCGGCGGCTATGAGGGGGAGGCCTGGCAGGAGCTGGGGGCCGCAGGCTTTGAGCCCGGCTTCATCACGGAGGCCAACTGTGAGGACCTGCTGCCCCGGCTCCGGCGGGACCTGGGCACGGATGCCCTGCTGGCGAGGCCTCTGGAGGCCATGGAGAAAGACGGGAAGCTGCTGAGTCTTATCCCCGGCTTCAGCATCTGCTCCATCCTGGGGCCCGCCTCTCTTCTGGAGGGGCAGGAGCCGGACAGCTTTTCCCAGCTGGCCCGGCTGGCGGGAGGCGGCGAGAAGGTCTTTTGGGCGGGGGTGAGCCGGGAGGAATTCATGTACTACGCCTTCGCCAACAGCCGCCGGGACTACGACGCCGGGCAGATAGCCGACATCCTCAGTCAGGCCGCCCTGCTCAATTCCATTTACGATGCCGACCCGGCCCTGAAGCCCTGGTACTATGAGGATGGCCCCGACGCCAAGGAGGCCTGGCTCGGGGACCTGAGGGACGTGTGGTATGGAACCCAGCGCTTCACTCTGCAAAAGATAAGCAGTCCCCTCTGGTCCTCCGCCGGGGACACGGTGGGCATAGCCACTGTGGAGGGGATATTCCGGGAGCCTGTGAGCGTGCTGAGTCAGCCCGGCTCAGGGGGCTTCTATCTCATCCCGGAGCGGGAGCTGGTGATGCCGGTAAGTGCCGGGAACAAGGAGGGGGCCTGGGAGTTTATGAAGTTCGTGCTGGATGATCGCTATCTCCTCCAGCTGAATTTCGACGGCTCTTTCCGCCAGGGCATTCCCCTGAGCCGCGGCGCCTATGAGAAGGGTATGGAGGCCTGCCGGAAGAAGGCCGGGGGCAGCATACAGCAGGAAAACCTTAGCTTGAGCTACGAGCCCGAAAACTGCTTTGCCCAGTTTGAGGAGCTTGTAAACGGGGTGAACGGCATCTGCCGGGGCGGCGACGGCATATACGCCGCCCTGACCCAAAGCGCCCAGGCCTGGTTCTCCGGGGACAAAAGCCTGGAGCAGGTCTCCCGGGACATGGCCTCCCGGCTGGAGATATACATAGCCGAACAGGGATAAAAGCCCGGCTTGATTTTTGCCGGGGGCCAGTGCTATAATCAGGGAAAATCTTTGGGAGGCCGGGAAAATGTCCGTAAACAATGCCGATAAAATCAAAAGCCCCGCCTTGTCCGCCCTGCTGGTGCTGGGGGCTGGCTGTCTCTGGGGCTTCATGGGGCTTCTGGTGCGCAGCACCGACAGCCTGGGTCTGGACTCCATGGACATATGCTTTTTGAGAGCCCTGGTCACCTCCGCCGTGATGCTGCCGCTGCTGCTCCTTTTTGACCGGCCCGCCCTTAAAGTCCGCCTCAAAGACCTGTGGTGCTTCGCCGGCACCGGCATCGTCAGCATGAGCTTCTTCAACTTCTGCTACTTCAAGACCATCATGCTCACCTCCCTGTCCGTGGCGGCTGTTCTGCTGTACACCGCCCCGGTCTTCGTGGTGCTCATGTCCGCCCCTCTCTTCGGGGAAAAGCTGAACTCCCGGAAGCTGCTTGCCGCCCTGGCCGCCTTCCTGGGCTGCGCCTTCGTCTCCGGCATCGTGGGCGGGGCGGGACGGCTGTCCCTGGGCGGCATCCTCTTCGGCCTGGGCTCCGGCATAGGCTACGCCCTCTACAGCATCTTCGGCCGCTATGCCCTGGAACGGGGCTACAGCTCCGCCACCATCTCCTTCTATACCTTCGTATTCGCCCTGATACCCACCGGCCTCTTCGCCGACAGCGGCAGGGCCCTCTCCGCTCTGGGAGGCGGTGCTGAGGAATTTTTCCTTCTCTCCGGCCTCATCCTCATGGTCACTCTCATACCCTATCTCCTCTACACCAAGGGCCTCCAGGGCCTGGAAAACGGCACCGCCTCCATCCTGGCCTCCATAGAGCCGGTGGTGGCTACCCTGGTGGGGCTGTTTATCTATTCGGAAACGCTGGGCCTCTGGAACATCTTCGGCATCTCCCTGGTGCTCTTATCCATCCTGCTGATAAACCGCCGCAGCCCGGGGAAGAACAGCCGGGGCTGAGAGCCCTCTCCCCGGGGCGCCCGCCGGATATGACCGCCGAATAAAAATGTCCCCGTTTTCCTTTCGGAAAACGGGGACATTTTTTGTTCGCATATGCTTCTATTTTTCCACGCTTTCTCTCTGCGAGCTTTCCGCATGCGGCATGCTTCAGCCTATATCTCTTCGCAGCGGTGGCAGGCCACCTGGCGGCCGCCCACATCCCGCAGCAGCGGCTCCTCGGTGCGGCAGCGCTCCGTGGCATAGGGGCAGCGGGTGTGGAAGCGGCAGCCGGAGGGCGGGTGGATGGGGCTGGGCAGCTCTCCTTTCAGCAGAGGCCGCTTCTCCCCTCTGGCCCTGGGGTCTATGCCGGGGATGGCCCCCAGCAGGAAGCGGGTATAGGGGTGCAGGGGCTTTTCATAGAGCTCCGCCGTGTTCCCCACCTCGCAGAGCTTCCCCAGAAACATCACGCAGGTCCTGTCGGAGAGAAAGCGCACCACGGACAGGTCGTGGCTTATGAACAGGTAGGTCAGGCCGAACTCCTTCTGCAGGTCTTTCAGCAGGTTGAGTATCTGATTTTGCACCGACACGTCCAGGGCGGACACCGGCTCGTCGCAGATGATGAGCTTGGGCTTCAGGGCTATGGCCCGGGCGATGCCTATGCGCTGGCGCTGACCCCCGGAGAACTGGTGGGGATAGCGGTACAGGTACTCCTCCGAGAGCCCGGCGGCCTTCATCAGCTCCCGCACCCTCTGGGTGGTCTCCCGGGCGTCGGCGCAGACATGGTAGGTCTCCAGGGGCTCGGCTATGATGTCCCTCACGGTCATGCGGGGATTCAGGGAGGCATAGGGGTCCTGGAAGATTATCTGCATCTTGCCCCGCAAGGGGCGAAACTCCTTTTCGCTCATGGAGCTTATGTCCTGCCCCTCAAAGCTGATGCTGCCCTCCGTGGCCGGTATGAGGCGTATCAGGGTCCGGCCCAGGGTGGACTTGCCGCAGCCGCTCTCCCCCACCAGGGCCAGGGTCTCCCCCTCATAGATGTCCAGGTCCACCCGGGACAGGGCGTGGAGGCGGCGCTTGCCGGAGACGGGGAAGTCCTTGGACAGTCCCCGGGCGGAGAGAAGAATTTTCTTTTCCATGTCTTTCCTCCTTCAGCGCCGGGCATAGGGGCAGCGGGCCAGATGCTCCCCGCTCAGACGGCTCAGCTCCGGCGGGCAGCGGCGGCAGTCCTCCCCGGCCATGGGACAGCGGGGGGCAAAGCGGCAGCCCTGGGGCAGGCGCAGCAGGTTCGGCACCACCCCCGGTATGGTGGACAGTCTCTCGTCCCCCCGGCGCAGAGAGCGCACCGAGTCCATGAGCCCCCGGGTATAGGGATGGCTGGGGTGGTCGAAGAGCTCCAGCACCGGGGCCTGCTCCACCACCTGGCCGGCATACATCACGTACACATAGTCGCAGAGCTGGGCAATGACCCCCAGATTATGGGAGATGAGGATAATGCTGGTGCCGATGGTGTCCCTGAGCTCCCGCAGCAGCTCCAGTATCTGGGCCTCCACGGTGACGTCCAGGGCCGTGGTGGGCTCGTCGGCTATCAGCAGCTTTGGCCGGCAGATCATGGCCATGGCTATCATGACCCTCTGCCTCAATCCCCCGGACAGTTCATGGGGATAACAGCGGTATCGCTTCTCCGGCTCGGAGATGCCCACTATCTCCAGCATGTGCAGCACCTTTTTCTTTGCCTCTTCCCGGCTTATCTTCCGGTGCTGGAGTATGGCCTCCTGCACCTGCTTGCCCACGGGCACCACCGGGTTGAGACTGGTCATGGGCTCCTGGAAGATCATGGCTATCTCTTCCCCCCGGATAAGGGACATATCAGCCTCGCTGAGGGGCACCAGGTCCCGGCCCTCCAGGAGTATCTCCCCGCCCACTATCTTTCCCGGGTATTTAAGCAGCTTCATAATGGAGCGGGCGGTCATGCTCTTGCCGCAGCCGCTCTCCCCCACCAAGCCCACAATGGAGCCGTGGGGCACGTCGAAGGACACATGGTCCACCGCCTTGACCTCCCCCTTCTCGGAGAAGAAGCTGTTGGAGAGATCCCGCACGCTCAAGGTTATTGCTTCATCCATGCCTGTCTCTCCTCCTTCACTGGTCTTTAAGATGGGGGTCCAGCACGTCCCGCAGGCCGTCACCCAGGAAGTTGAAGGCCAGGACCACCAGCATTATGGCTATGCTGGGGGCCAGGGACAGCCAGGGCTTGGTGTACAGAAACTGTCGGCCCAGGTTCACCATCAGCCCCCAGGAGGCCTGGGGGTACTTGATGCCTATGCCCAAAAAGCTGAGAGAGCTCTCGGACAAGATGGCCGAGGGGATGTTCAGGGTGAAGAGCACTATCAGGGAGGGCAGGCAGTTGGGGAAGATATGCCGGCACATTATCTTCAGCCGGCTCACCCCCATGCTCTTTGCCGCCTCCACAAAGACGCTCTCCTTGAGTTTGAGGGTCTCGGAGCGGACTATCCGGGCCACGCTGGCCCAGCTCACCAGGGCCAGGGCCAGGAAGATGTTTATCAGGCCGTCTCCCAGGGTATACATTATCACCATGGCCAGAAGCATGGAGGGGAAGGCCAGCATTATATCCGCCAGGCGCATGATCACCGTGTCGGTCTTGCCGCCGATATAGCCGGCGCAGATGCCCAGCACCGCCCCCGCCAGCATGGATATCACCGTGGGCACCACGCCCACCAGCAGGGATATCCGGGAGCCGTAGAGCAGGCGGGTGAGAACGTCCCGGCCCAGCTCGTCGGTGCCCAGCAAATGCTCCGCCGAGGGGGGAGCCAGACGGTTTATAACGTCCTGCTGGTCGAATTCGTAGGGGGTGAGCACCGGGGCAAAAATGGCCCCCAGCACGAAGAGGAGTATCACCACGGCGGAGATGACCGCCAGCTTGTTCTGACGGGCCATGCGTTTGAGCTGGTCCTTCAGGGTGTCGGCCTCGGCCAGCACGTCCTCCGGGGAGTCCATCTGCATGGTCAGTATTTCTTCCTGATCGTCCCGCATATTCAATCCCCCTTTCTCACCCGGGGGTCCAGCACGGAGTACAGGCAGTCCGCCACCAGGTTCCCCAAAATAACAAGAGCCGTGGACAGAAGTATGGTCCCCTGGAGCAGGGGAATATCCCGGCCGCTGATGGCGTCCACCGCCAGGCGGCCTATGCCGTTGATGGAGAAGATGGTTTCGCAGATAACGGCGCCGGAGAGCAGGGACGAAAGCTGCACCGCCATCATGGTTATCACCGGCAGCATGGAGTTTCTCAGGGCGTGGAAAAGTATCACGCCCATGCGCCGGCGGCCCTTGGAGCGGGCGGTGTCGATGTAGTCCTCCTGAAGGACCTCTACCAGGGTGGAGCGGGTGAGCCGGGCGATGCTGCCGGCGCTGTTCCAGCCCAGGGCTATGGCGGGCAGCACGAAGCCCCGCCAGTCGCTGACGCCGGAGATGCCGAACCAGCCCAGCTTATAGGCAAAAAAGTATTGCAGCACCATGGCCACCATGAACACCGGCATGGACACGCCGAAGAGGGAAAAGCCCATGAAGAGCCTATCCAGCAGGCTGTTCTCCTTTATGGCGGCGATGATGCCGCAGACTATGCCGATGAGCCAGGCCACCACCGCGGCGGACAGGGCCAGGCACACGGTGTTGGGAAAGGCCTGGGCTATAAGGGAGGACACGCTCACATGGAGGGAATAGCTGGTGCCGAAATCCCCCCGGAGGGCCCCGGTGATATAGGTGACGAACTGTATGTAAAAAGGCTTATCCAGGCCCAGCTCCGCGGTCATGCGCTCTATGGCCTCGGGGTTTGCGTGCTCCCCCATCATGGTGATTATGGCGTTGCCCGGCACTATGCGCAGCATGATGAAGATGAGCAGGGCCACCCCTATCAGCACCACCAGGGCCTGGAGCGTGCGTTTCAGGATGCTCAGGAGCATAATATCTCTTCTCCTTGAAAATGGCAAAGCGCGCCCGGGGTTTGGCCGGGCGGCTCTGCAGGTTTATAGTCGGTCTTTTCCTAAGGCTGCGGACCTCTTACTTCAGCGTCACATCGGCGGCATAGAAGTTGGAGTAGCCCGCCCAGTAGGGCACGAA
>DVHY01000014.1 GCA_018711755.1 Candidatus Limivicinus faecipullorum
CCCGGGTTATTCCAATATTGAAAGTAATGGGAGAATATCATATGGATACCTGCTTTGCCCCGGCGGACATACTGCTGCCGGCAGATGATGAGAATATCGCCTATTGGCCCGTAGTGGCCTGCGACCAGTTCACCAGCCAGAGAGGCTACTGGAAAGAGCTGGAAAAGCTGGTGGGGGACAAGCCTTCGGCTTTGAATATAGTCTTTCCCGAGGTCTACCTGGAGGAGGGCTTCGGCAGGATAGAGAGCATACAAAGGCACATCCGGGACTATCTTGACCGGGGCGTGCTGACAGAGCGGGTACATGAGGGCTTCGTCCTGGTGGAGCGCAGCACCGCTTCCGGCGTGCGCACGGGCCTTGTGGGCAAGGTGGACCTGGACTGCTACGACTACACCCCGGAGAGCCAGGCCCTCATCAGGGCCACTGAGGGCACCGTCACCTCCCGCATACCTCCCCGGGTGAAGATACGCCAGGGGGCGGAGCTGGAGAGCCCCCATGTGATGCTCCTTTGCGACGACAGGGAGCGGGAGCTGATAGAGCCCCTGCATGAAAGACGGCATGAACTCCCCAAGCTCTATGACCTGGAGCTGATGATGGGGGGCGGCCACCTGAGGGGCTACGCCGTCACCGGGGAGATGGCCAGGGAGACCCAAGAGATGATCGCCCGGCAGCAGAGCCGCAGCGGCCTATACCTGGCGGTGGGGGACGGGAACCACTCCCTGGCCACTGCCAAGACCTGCTGGGAGCAGATAAAGCCCGGTCTCACTGAGGAGGAGAGAAAGACCCATCCTGCCCGCTATGCCCTGGCGGAGCTGGTGAACCTCCACTGTGAGGCGCTGAACTTCGAACCCATCCACAGGCTGCTCTTCCATGTGGACGCCGGGGAGCTGATAAAGGATTTCACCGCCGCTCTGCCCTGCACTGAGGGAGAAGATATCGTGTTCATACATAAGGGCGGCCGCCGGGGCGTTAAGCTCGTCTCTGCCGGGGACCGGCTGCCGGTGGACCTGCTCCAGGAGTTTCTGGACAAGTGGCTCCGGGAGCACCCGGAAGCGGAGATAGACTATGTCCACGGCAGCGCAGCTCTGGAGGAGCTGTCCCTGAAAGAGGGCAACTGCGGCATGGCATTGAAGGCCATGGATAAAAACGCCCTGTTCCCCGCCATCGTGGCGGGGGGCGTACTGCCCCGGAAGACCTTCTCCCTGGGGGAGGCGGAGGAAAAACGCTACTACATGGAGTGCAGGAAAATACGATGAGAGAATACGGAAGCGAACACCACTGGCAGTCCCGGGAAGGCTATGCCACGGGGAAGGGCGGCCTGGATATGAGGGGCTGGGCCCTTTACCGCAGCGGCAGGGACGCCATGAAACAGTTGGCGGCGCTGCATGCCAGCTCCAGAGTCCTGCTGCCTGCCCTGTGCTGTGAGTCCATGATACTGCCCTTTGAGAAAAACGGCTGTGCCGTGGAGTTTTACAGGCTGAAGCCGGACCTCACCGGGGACGGGGAGGACGTGCTGAAAAAGCTGAGCCCCGGCTGCATATTCCTGTATATGACATACTTTGACGTCCGGCCTTTCGAGGACGCCTTTCTGGAAAGGCTGAAAAGCCTGGGCGTTTTCCTCCTGGAGGACAGGACCCAGGACATAATAATACCCCGCCGGGAGGGCTTCAGGCCGGACGCCACGGTGGCCAGCCTGCGCAAATGGGCGGCCATGCCCGAAGGTGGCATGCTCATGACGGACGGACCCCTGCCCTCGGCGGAGAGCGACGGCCGCTTTGCCCGGCTGCGCCGGGAGGCCATGGAGGAAAAGGGGGAGTACCTGGAAAAGGGCCTCCCCGAAATGAAGGCGGACTTCTTGAAAAAGCTCCATGAGGCGGACGAAGTGCTGGACGAGAGCGGCAGGGCTGCGGCCATGGCCGGGGAGAACCGGGCTTATGTAGCGGAGCTGGACTTTGAAAAGATACTGAGCTGCCGCCGCAAAAACTGCGCCATTTTGAGAAGAGAGCTGAGGGAGGTGCAGGAGGCCGGAAAGCTGCGCTTTATGGGCAGCGGGGAGGATACCGCCGGACTCTACCTGGGCGTGCTGCTGGAGAAGCGGGACTCCGTTCAGAAGTTCATGGCGGAAAACAGCGTCTATTGTCCGGTCATCTGGCCGGTGCCGGAACAGGCCGTGGGAGTATGCGAAAACTGCGAATATGTGGCGGGGCATATGCTGGCCCTGCCCTGCGACCAGAGATACGGAGAAGCGGACATGGAGCATATAGCCGCTCTTTTGAAAGCGGCGCTGGAACGATAATCAGCGAGGAGCAAAGAAAATGGATGAAAACAGCAGAGGCTGCCTCTACATAGTGGCTACGCCCATAGGCAATTCCCGGGACATGTCCCCCCGGGGCAGGCAGATACTCAGCGAGGTGGACATCATAGCCGCCGAGGACACCCGGCGTTCCATGGTGCTGCTCAACAAGCTGGAGATAAAGAACAAGCTGGTGTCCAACCACAAGTTCAACGAGTACGGCAAAGCCAAGTACTTTATAAATGAGATGCTTTCGGGCAAGAGCGTGGCGGTGATAAGCGACGCCGGCACCCCCTGTATCTCCGACCCGGGCAACGAGCTCATAAAGGCCGCCGTGGAGGCGGGGATAAAGGTGGTGGGCATACCCGGCTGCTGCGCCGCGGTGACGGCTCTGAGCATATCCGGCTTTGATCTCAGCAGCTTCGTGTTCTGCGGCTTTTTCCCCAGGGAGAACGCAGAGCGGCGAAAGCTCCTGGAGAAGCTGCGCCGGGGGGACAGCCGCACCTTTGCCCTCTATGAGTCCCCCAAGCGGATAATGGAGCTGGTGGACTTTTTCATAGACGCCGGGGCAAAGTGCCGCCTGTGCCTGTGCAACGATCTGACCAAGCTCCACGAGATGTGTTTCAGGGGCAGTCCTGCCCAGGTGAAGGAGCAGCTGCTGGCCAAGGGCAACTACGACAAGGGGGAGTACGCCGTGGTCATGGAGCTGGAGGAGGACTATATCTTCAACAAGGTGGAGCATACCGTCTCCGCCGAGGCCATGCTGGTGGACGCCATGGTCTCCGGCGGCCTTACATCAAAGGAGGCGGTGGCGGCGGTGCTCGCCGACGAGAACAATTCCTACAGTAAAAACGAGCTGAAGGCTGCGGCTCTGAACCTCAAGCGGCTGTTCGGAGGCTGATATGGCCAGAGTGTATCAGGAACTGGAGCAGGCCCTGCCTGGGCTGGTGAAGGCGGTATACTCCCAGCCGGCGGACCCCCTGGCCGCCCCGAAGGTGACGGTGCGGCCCCTGGTGATAAAGGGGCGGGCCTGCTATCAGATAGAGACTTTCAAAGACAGCAAGGCCTACCACAAGAACGTGGAGGCGGAGGAGCTGCTGCTCCTGGCGGAAAAGGAGCTGGAGGGCCGCTACCGCCAGGTGCTGCTGGTCGGCGGCCGGGAGAGCGCCCAGTATGTGCTGCGGCAGCGGGGGGACTATAAAAAGAGCTCCAGCAGCCCCAGCCTGCCCCGCCCGGGGGGAGGGGAGAGCCACAACCGCGCCAAGGAATATATCCTGCGGGAGGGGGAGGATATCCCGGCCCTGGTGGACCTGGGCATATTCACCCCGGACTTTAAGATCGTTCGCTCCCGCTATGACAAATACAAGCAGATAAACCGCTTTGTGGAACTGGTGGACCAGGAACTGAAGGACTACGGGCAGCGGGAGATAAGCATACTGGATTTCGGCTGCGGCAAGTCCTATCTCACTTTTATCCTGTACTACTATTTTGCGGTGAAGCGGGGAGTGGATGCGAAGATAATCGGCTACGACCTGAAAGAGGACGTGGTGGACAACTGCAACCGGATAGCGGAGAAATACGGCTATGACAAGCTGCGCTTTGAAAAAGCGGATGTGAGCCGGGACCTTCTCTCCGATGAACATATTGACATGGTGGTCACCCTCCACGCCTGCGACACTGCCACGGATTACGCTCTGGATTACGCCCTGAGGCACGGGGTGAAGCATATCTTCTCCGTGCCCTGCTGCCAGCACGAGATAAACTCCAGCATACATAAGGGCGGGGAGCTGGATATCCTGCTGGAACACGGTATAATCCGGGAGAGGCTGTGCGCCCTGCTCACCGACTCTGTCCGGGCCGCCGTGCTTCAGAGCCGGGGCTACGAGCTGGATGTGATAGAGTTCATCGACTTTGAGCACTCGCCCAAGAACATAATGCTCAGAGCCAGATATACCGGCAAAGCCCGCCCCAAGAGCCTGGACCGGGCCCTGGAGCTGAAGGAGAAATACGGCTTTGCCCAGAAGCTGCTGGAATTGCAGTACCCGGAGAAATGCGGAAAATAGCCCGTTGTAAGAGCGGCGCAGAAATGTTATCATTAGACCAAAGGGCGGCGTAAAGCGGCAGAAAGGAGAGCATATGGCAAGAATAGACAAGATACAGGTGGAAGAGAAGGAGATACTTTGGGCCGACCGGAAGCGGATTTTGGGCATGCCCATCTCCTTCACCAGATACAGCATGGACGATGAGCGTCTGTACGTAAAGACGGGGCTTCTGCGCACCGAGCTCAACGAGATACTGCTCTACAGGATACTGGATGTAAAATCCACCCAGACCCTGTGGCAGCGCATCTTCGGCGTGGGCACCCTCACCCTTTTCAGCGTCGACCAATCCTGCCCCCAGCTGCAGCTGAAAAATATCAAGAAGCCGGAGAAGCTCCACAGATATCTCAGCGACTTCATTGAAAAGACCCGCCAGAGCAAGGGCGTGGCCGGCCGGGAGATAGTGGGCATGGCCGGGGTGGGCCTGCACCACAGCGATGACGGAGACGTGGACAGTGTGCCTGAGGATGCGCAGCATGAGCAGGATGCGGACGTGGATGCCGGAGCCGATGAGCTGCGCTGAGAGGGCCTGCCGTGAACTGCTTTGACGAATACCGGATGAAGCTCTGCACCGCCGATGAGGCGGTGCAGTTGGTAAAGAGCGGGGACTGGGTGGACTACAGCTCCAACAACGGCTTCCCCGTGAGTCTGGATGAGGCTCTCGCCCGGCGCAGGGACGAGCTGCACAAGGTAAAGGTCCGGGGCAACCTGCTGCCGGGCCCCATAGCCGTGGCGGAGTGCGACGAGAGCCTGGAGCACTTCGTCTATAACAGCTGGCACTGCTCCGGCTATGAGCGCCGCCTCTGCGACAAGGGCCGGGCCTTCTTCACCCCCATGGTCTTCCGCAACCTGGGCTGGTACTATAAAAACTACCTTACGGTGGACGTGGCCATGGTGTCCGTATCCCCCATGGACAGGCACGGTTATTTCAGCCTCTCCTGCGCCGTGGGCGTGTCCAGAGACATCATTGACAAGGCAAAGACCGTCATCCTTGAGGTGAACGAGGCCATGCCCCGTATCCACGGGGGAGAGCGGGAGAGCGTACACATTTCTGAAGTTGACCGGGTGGTGGAGGCGGGATACCGCCCCCTGTGGGAGATGAAGTCCCCGCCCCCCAGCGAAACGGATATGGCCATAGCCCGGCATATCTTCCCCCATATCGTGGACGGAGCCACCATCCAGCTGGGCATAGGCGGCACCCCCAACGCCCTGGGGGAGCTGATAGCCGCCTCGGAGCTGAAAGACCTGGGCATGCACACCGAGCTCTGCTCCGACGGCTACCTGGCCATGTTCAGGGCGGGCAAGCTGACAAACCGGCGCAAGAGCCTCCACCCGGGCAAGGGCGTGCTGGGCCTTGCCATAGGCAGCAAAGAGCTCTACGACTGGGTGGACGACAACCCGGGCATAGCCGGCTTTCCCTTGAGTTATGTAAACTCGGTGGAGACCATAGCTAAAAACGAGAACATGATATCCATAAACGGCTGCCTCAATGTGGACCTGTACGGCCAGGTGAATTCCGAGAGCGCAGGCTTCCGCCAGATAAGCGGCACCGGGGGCCAGCTGGACTATGTGCTGGGGGCCAGCCAGGCCAGAGGGGGAAAATCCTTTTTGTGCATGAGCTCCACCTATACCGACAAGGCCGGGCAGCGCCATTCCCGCATCCTGCCGGGCTTCAGCGGGGAGATAGTCACCACCCCCAGAAGCCAGTGTCACTATATAGTCACCGAGTTCGGAGCGGTGAACCTGGCGGGACTGAACACCTGGGAGCGCTCCGACAAGCTCATATCCATTGCCCACCCGGACTTCCGGGAGGAACTAATAAAAAAAGCTGAGGAGCAGCGCATATGGCTGCCCTCCAACAAGAGGTAAACATGAAGATAGACGAGACACTGTACAAAGGCCGTCCGGCGGATGAGCGCATACCCAAGGAGGAGCGATGCTATGAGCTGTTGGACGGGCTGAACATGGAATACTGGAGAGTGGACCACGAACACGCCGACACCATAGAGGTCTGTCATGAGGTGGAGAAGCTCCTGGGCTGCGAGATATGCAAGAACCTGCTGCTGACCAACCGCCAGCAGACGGAGGTGTATCTGCTGCTGATGCCCGGGGACAAGCCCTTCAAGACCAAGATGCTCTCCAAGCAGATAGGCACCGCCCGCCTCTCCTTTGCCACGCCTGAGCAGATGCTGGAGCTGCTGGATATCACCCCCGGCTCCGTGAGCATCCTGGGCCTTATGAATGACAGGGCCAAAAAGGTCCATTTGCTCATAGACAAGGACCTGGAAAAGGCGGAGTATTTCGGCTGCCACCCCTGCATAAACACCAGCAGCCTGAAGCTGAGGACTGCCGATGTGCTGAAGGTGCTCATCCCCGCCCTGGGCCATGAGCCCTCCTTCGTGGAGCTGCCCTGGGTCATAGAGGAATAAAAGCAAATAGCTCAAAGCAAAAAGCCGCCGGGCACCCGGCGGCTTTTCAGTTTTAAAGCCGGAATCCTATCTCAGCCTTTGCCCTTCATACCGGACAAGGCCAGGCAGAACAGACCTATGCCCAGCATGGAGAACCCGGAACACATGTCCAGCTCCTTTAGAAAGGCCAGCACCGTGACGGCGGCGCCCATGGCCAGGGCAATGCCTGTGAGTATAAGGGAGGGCAGGGGGGAGGCTCCGGCTTTTTCCCTGGGCCTTGCCGGGACGGCCTTGGCCTGGATGAGCTCATCCACTCCCACTCCCAGGGTCTCTGCCAGGCGGGGTATGCTGCTCAGGTCGGGACAGGACAGATTGCGCTCCCACTTGGACACGGCCTTGTCCGTCACCCCCATTTTCTCCGCCAGCTCCGCCTGGGTCAGCTGTCTCTCCCGGCGCAGAGCCGCTATCATATCTCCCAGAGTCTGCTTTTCCATATGTCCTTTACTCCTTTCAGCCTTTGAGGCGATTATATTCTCAGGCCCCAGAGCTTTCAAGGAACCTGCGGTTTAGTTTACTAATCTTCGGGTTTAGTTCCGGCTCAGGGGGCCTGAAGGCCGGGGACGCTGCCCGGCAAAATCTCTGGGCCTGGGCGGCCTGGTGAGCAGCGCCACGGATTCTATATGCCTTGTAAAGGGGAACATGTCCACGGGCTGGAGCTTTTCCACCCGGTAGCCGCCCCGGAGGAGGATGTCCATGTCCCGGGCCTGGGTCTCTATATTGCAGGAGATATAGACGATTTTTTCCGGCGCGGTCTTTATAAGGGAGGAGAGGAAACGCTGGTCGCTGCCGCTCCTGGGCGGGTCCATGAACACCACATCCGGCCTGTGGCCCTCTGCGGCCAGGCCCTCCATATACTGCCCGGCGTCCCCGGCGGCAAACCAGCAGTTTTTTGCGCCGTTGAGGCGGGCGTTGGCTATTGCGTCTTTTACCGCGTCACGGTTTATCTCCACTCCGATCACCTGCTTCGCCTGGGAGGAGGCGCAGAGCCCTATTGTGCCGGTGCCGCAGTAGGCGTCCAGCACAGTCTCCCTTCCCGTGAGGGCGGCAAAGCCCAGGGCGGCGGAATACAGCTTTTCCGTCTGGGCGGGGTTTATCTGATAAAAGGAGCCAGGGGAGATGCGAAAGCGCATGCCCAGCAGCACGTCCTCTATGTAACCGCTGCCGTATATAACCTTCTCCCGTTTGCCCAGCACCACCGGGCCGAAGCGGTCGTTGATGTTGAGGATGACGGTGCTTATCTCCGGGTGCAGTTCCAGCAGCTTGCTGAGAAAGGGCTTTTGCAGCTTGAATATGGGGCTGGCCGCTACCAGCACCACCATTATCTGCCCCGTGGCAAAGCCCCGCTTTACCAGCACATGGCGCAGCCATCCCCCGCCCTTCAGCTCGTCATAGACCTGTATCTTAAATTCCGGCAGCATTTTCCGTATGCTGAGGATTATCCTGTCCGCCGTTTCGTCCTCTATCATACATTCGTCCACCGGGACGATGGCGTGGCTGCCGGGCTGATATATGCCGGACACGACCCGCCTGCGCCCGTCCAGCCCGAAGGCGGCGTGGACCTTGTTGCGGTAGTGCAGGGGCTCGTCCATGCCTATTATGTCTTCCACATGGCCGAAGCCGCCCAGAATACGCACGGCCTCTCTCTGCTTATAGCCGAGCTGCTGCTCATAGGGGAGGTTCTGCAGCTGGCAGCCGCCGCACTGGCGGTGGTGGGGGCAGGGGGCCTTATATCCTTCCCTCATATCAAACACCCGTTTCCTTGGTTTTTATGACATGATAACACAAAAGCTGCCCTTTGCAAAGAGCCGGGGCTGTGCTAATATATCCTGGAGGAGACAGATAAAATGGATAAACCGGATATACTGTACATGGACAAAGATATAATAGTCTGCCTGAAGCCTCCGAAAGTGCTGTCCACCGACGAGCCGGGCGGCCTGCCGGAGCTGCTGCGCCGGGAAATAGGGGACGATGGGGCGGATATCCGCACCGTCCACCGGCTGGACCGGGCCACCTCAGGGCTGATGCTGCTGGCCAGAAACCCCGCCGCCGCTTCGGAGCTGAGCCGTCAGATAAGGGAAGAGGGGATAGGCAAGGAGTACCTGGCCGTGGCCCATGGCGACTGCCCGGACCGGGGCTCCATGCGGGACCTGATGTACAGGGACAAGGCCAGGAAGATGAGCTTTGTCACGGATAAACCTGGGAAGGGAGTCCAGGAGGCCCTGCTGGATTATGAGACCCTGGGGCAAAAGGAGGGCCTCAGCCTGGTGGCAGTCAGGCTGCATACCGGGCGCACCCATCAGATACGCTGCCAGTTCGCCTCCCGGGGCCTGCCCCTGGTGGGGGAGAGGAAGTACTGCCAGCCCCGGGACGACTGCCCCCTGGCCCTGTTTTCCCACCGCCTCAGCTTCCGGCACCCGGGGAGCGGGGAGCCGTTGAGCTTCTCAGCGCAGCCCCCGGAGGAATACCCCTGGAGCCTATGGCCCGGCCAGCAATAAAGAAATGATTAAGAAATTAAAAACAAGTTGATAACCATATTGCTAAATTGTCCGGGAGACGGTATAATTGCGCTACTGCAATGAAATTGATTCAAAAAATTGAAATAATTTTTTAACGAAGTTTCTGAGTATCGGGAGGATAAGAATGGAAGCTGTCAAGTATCTGGCGGTGGCCCTGGGTAGCTATCTTCTGGGTTCGGTGAGCCTGTCCATATACATGTCCAGAAAGATGTATGGCGGAGACGTGCGCTCCAAGGGCAGCGGCAATGCGGGAGCCACCAACATGGCCCGGGTCTACGGCATGTCCGCCGGTTTCCTGACCCTGGGGGCCGATGTGCTGAAGGCGGTCATATCCATGGGAGCCGGGTATCTGCTGCTGGGGGATATGGGACTGTCCCTGGGCGGCATCTGCTGCATCGTGGGCCATTGCTTCCCCGTTTTCTACGGCTTCAAGGGGGGCAAAGGCGTCTCCGTAGGAGGAGCCCTCTCCCTGATGCTGGACTGGCGGGTGGGCCTGCTGGTCATCGCCTGCTTCCTGCTGGGGGCCTTCCTCAGCAAGAAGGTCTCCCTGGGCTCGGTCCTGGGAGCCCTGGCGGCGGGCATAGGGCCTTTTATATTCGGCGTCTCCGGCCCCAGGATGGTGCTGGGCGTAGTGGCCATGTGCATAGTGGTCTATCGCCACAAGGAGAATATCGTCCGCCTTATAAAGGGGACGGAGCCGGACTTCAAGGCGGCAAAGAGGACCAAGACAAAGGAAAACTGAGCTTTACAGAAAAAGCAAAGGGATATTTAAAAGCAAAAAACGTGCGGGCTAAAACCCGCACGTTTTTTGCTTGCAGGCGATTGTGTTGCAAATTCACCTTTTCAGTAGTATATTCAAAAGCGGAATATTTTTTACCGGCGGCACAGGAACCGCAGGAAGGAAGAGCTATGGACAAGAAGACAATGGATGACGTAAAGAGCTTTGCCCGGGAGAACTGGGAAAATGTGATAAGGGACATCGGCCGCCTGGTGGCCGTGAACAGCGTCAGGACCGAGGCCCGGCCGGGCATGCCCTTCGGCCCCGGCCCTGCAAAGGCCCTGGAACTGGGCCTTGAGATAGCGGCGGAGCTGGGTCTGGACGCCGTCAACTGCGAAAATATGATAGGCTATGCCCAGGTGGGCCGGGGGGAGGACTGCCTGGCCACCATCACCCATCTGGACGTTGTGCCCAGCGCGGGCTGGAAGGAGGACCCCTTTACCATCAGACGGAAAGAGGGCTTTATCATAGGCCGGGGCGTGCTGGACGACAAGGGGCCCAGCGTCCTCTGCCTCTATGCCTTGAAGTATCTCAAAGACAGGGGGATAGAGCTGCGCTATCCCGTGCGGGCTCTGCTGGGAGCCGACGAGGAGAGCAAGATGCAGGATCTGGAGTACTATCTGGCGAAGTACCCGGCGCCCCTCTTCTGCTTCAGCCCCGATGCGAACTTCCCCCTGTGCAACGGGGAGAAGGGCATTTTCCACGCCAGGGTGATCTCCACTCTGCCCCTGGACAAAGTGGCTGATATCCGGGGCGGCGTGGCCCCCAACGTCATCCCCGGCAGCGCCCAGGCCTGGCTGCGCCATGAGGGCGAGCTGGAGTCCACCCAGGAGGTCTGCGCAGAAAAGGAGGGTGAGCTGTGGCACCTCACGGCCAAGGGGCTTGGCGGGCACGCCTGCCACCCGGAGCAGGCCAACAACGCCATCGCCCTGCTGGTGGACTATATTTTGGATAAGGATCTGCTCAGGGGACAGGAGAAGGAGTTCTTCCTGGGCCTTAGGCGGCTCCACTGCGATTACTACGGCAAGGGCATAGGAGCTCAGGCCCGGGACGATATGTTCGAGCCCCTCACCATAATAGGCGGGGAGATAGGCCTGGAGGACGGGCACATATTCCAGAGCGTGGACAGCCGCTATCCCACCACCAGCAGCGGGGACAAGCTCATGGCCCTGCTGGAGAAAAACTGGGAGGGCCTTGCCAGAGTGGTAAAGACCGGAGACTCGGTGCCCTTCTATATGAGCCTGGACAACCCGGCCATCCAGGCCTGCATTCAGGCCTATAACGCAGTCACCGGCGAGGGGGCGAAGCCCTATACCATCGGCGGCGGCACCTATGCCCGCCACTTCCCCAACGCGGTATCCTTCGGCCCCGAGCACCCGGAGCGCCCCGCCCCCGACTTTGCCGGACCCATCCACGGCGTGGATGAGGCGGCCTGCGAGGACTGGATGAGGGAGGCGCTGGAGATATACATCCTGGCCCTGCTGGAGCTGGAGAAGCTGGATTATTAAGGCTTATTTAAAAATTGCTTTTTACACATTTTTAACCTTTGTTCCGGCACTTGCAGTATAATTATGCCATGAAATTATATTATGGAGAGGGGCAGAATATAAATGACAAAACGCGCCTTGATAGTTGAAGACGACGGAAATATAGCGGAACTGCTGAGGCTCTACCTGGGTAAGGACGGCTTTGAAGTGATGATAGCCTCCGACGGAGGCAAGGCCGAGTCCATGTTCGACCTCTTTGCCCCGGACGTGGTGCTGCTGGATATCATGCTGCCGGTGAAAGACGGCTGGCAGGTCTGCAAGGATATACGCAGGAAATCCTCCGTACCCATCATCATGCTCACCGCCAAGGGCGAGACCGGGGACAAAGTCAACGGACTGGAGATGGGCGCCGACGACTATGTCACCAAGCCTTTCGAGGTGAAGGAGCTGCTGGCCCGTATCCATGCCGTTATGCGCCGTACCGATGCCGACGCCCCGGTGGAGAAGAAGCTGACTTTCGATAAACTGGTTATCAATCTGGATTCCTACGAGCTGATAGTTGACGGGGTGAAAGTGGACACGCCGCCTAAAGAGATGGAGCTGCTGTACCACCTGGCGGCCTCTCCCAACCGGGTGTTCACCAGAAACCAGCTTCTGGACGAGGTCTGGGGCTTCGACTACTTCGGAGACTCCCGCACCGTGGACGTGCATGTGAAGCGCCTGCGGGAAAAGCTGGAGGGAGTCAGCGACAAGTGGTGCCTGAAGACTGTATGGGGCGTGGGCTACAAGTTTGAAGTGACAGAATAAGCTCCGGATGAAAAGCGTCTATTTGAGGAACTTTACCGCTACGGCGGTACTGGTCCTGACCTGTTTCCTCCTGGTGGCTTTTGCCTGCGTGGGCATAGGGCGGATATACTTCATACGGGAATATCAGGATTCCATGACCGACAGCGCAAGGGAGGTCTCCCGCACCGCCGCGGCCATAAGCAACACCGATTCCCTCAGCAGCTGGCTGCTGAGCATGTCCATCAGCGCCATTGCCCGTTCCACGGGGAACAATATAATGATAACCGACAGCCAGGGCACCATAGTGTCCTGCTCCGACCGGGCCCCGGTCTGCGAGCATTTGGGCAAGCAGATACCCCTGGAGCTGATATACAGCATGGAGAGCAGGGAGAACCTGATCATCAGCGACCTGGGTGGAATTTACAAAAGCGGGCATTATGTGGTCACGGCCTCCATAAACTCAGAAGAGGACGATGGCATTATAGGTTATGTGCTGGTCACCAGTGATACCGACGAGATACTGGGCACCTGGTCCACCTTCCTTATGATGGCCTCGGTGGTGGCGGTGCTGGTGTTCTGCCTGTCCATGATAGTGTCCCTGGTCTACTCCAAGCGCATGGCCCGGCCTCTGGACGAGATGGCCCTGGCCTCCCGGCGCTTTGCCCGGGGCGACTTCTCCGTGAGAGTGCGCCAGCAGGACGACCCCACCGACGAGATGGGGGCCCTTATCGAGTCCTTCAACAAGATGGCCGACTCCCTGGAAAAGTCGGAAAAGCGCAGAAGCGAGTTTATCGCCAATATCTCCCATGAGCTGCGTACCCCCATGACCACCATCGCCGGCTTTGCCGACGGTATACTGGACGGCACCATCCCCAAGGAGGAAGAGGAGAAATACCTGAAATCCATAAGGGACGAGACCCGGCGTCTCTCCCGCCTGGTACGGGATATGCTCTCCGCCTCCCAGGCCAAGGCCCGCTCCTCCGACCCCAAGCGGCGGACGGTCTTCGACCTGACGGAGCTGGTCTTGCAGATACTGCTGAGCTTTGAGAGCCGGGCCACCGCAAAGAACCTGGATGTGGACCCTCAGCTGCCGGATAACCATATAATGGTCATAGCCGACAAGGACGCCATAACCCAGGTGATATACAACCTGCTGGACAATGCGGTGAAATTTGCCAGGGTGGGCAGCTGCCTGACTCTGCGGCTGTATAAGGACGGGAAAAAGGCCTATGTGTCCATCAAGGACGAGGGGGAGACCATACCCCCCGACGACCTGCCCTTTATTTTCGACCGCTTCCACAAGTCCGACCGCTCCCGCAGCCTGGATAAGGACGGAGTGGGGCTGGGGCTGTACCTGGTGAAGTCCATAATAAACAGCCACGACGAAGATATCGCCGTGAGGAGCGAGGACGGGATAACCGAATTCGTATTTACCCTGAAGCTGGCGGAGAAATAAAGCCGGCAGCCGGGGAAGAACTGATGTGAGGATAACAGATGAGCAATACGGAACACAGCAGCTGCGAGAGCTGGTATGCACCCCTGAAGAGAGAGCAGCCCAGGAAGACGGGCCGAAAGCGGAAAAAGAACGCCTGGAGGGCCGCCGCTGTGCTGGTTTTGGTGCTGGTACTTATCCTGGGCAGTTCCATAGCCTTTTCCGGCTCGGACAGCGGGCAGACTTACTCCCAGGGGGAAATGCCCGAGGACTGGGAGGACTTTTTCCGGGGATATTTTGAGGACGCCGAAACCGTGTCTGTGGACACCGATATACCCAGAGCGGCTCTGGAGCCGGATTTCAGCCTGGAGCTGCAAGCTCCAGGGGACACGGAGCTGAGTCTCCAGCAGCTCTATGAGCGCTGCGCCGACACGATAGTGGCCATTACCGGCACCGTGAAGGACGGCAGCGGCTATTACTGGGGCACCGGCGTCATCGCCAGCCCCAATGGGCTTATCGTCACCAACGCCCACATAATAGACGGCTGCGACAGCGCAAAGGTCACTCTCTACAATGACGAGAGCTATGAGGCAAAGCTGGTGGGCGTGGACGCTATAAGCGACCTGGCCCTGCTGAAGATCGATGCGGAGGAGCTGCCCGCCGCCACCTTCGGGGATATTAGCTCCATCGCCGTGGGGGACCAGGTGGCCGCCATAGGCAACCCTCTGGGAGAGGACTTTCGCTCCACCCTTACCAACGGCATAATCTCCGCCATCGACCGGGGGCTCAACTATAACGGGCGGACCATGAGCCTGCTCCAGACCAACACCGCCATCAACCAGGGCAACTCCGGCGGAGCCCTGTTCAACATGTATGGCCAGGTGGTGGGCATCACCAACATGAAGATGATGTCTTACTACTCCAGCATAGAGGGCATAGGCTTTGCCATCCCCTCCACCACCGTCAAAACCGTGGTGGATTCCCTGGCCGCCAACGGCGAAGTCCGGGGCCGTCCCTCCATAGGCATCACCGTAGGGGCGATCCCTGAGGATGTCTCCGGCCACTATGACATCCCTGCCGGGCTCTATGTCTCCGGCGTGCAGGAGAACTCCGACGCCCAGGCCAAGGGCGTGCAGGTGGGGGATATCCTCACCGCCGTCAACGGCACGCCGGTGAGCACCACGGAGGAGGTATCCCAGATAAAAGACTCCATGCAGGTGGGGGACAGCATGGTACTCAGCCTGTGGCGGGATGGGGAGAGCCTGGAAGTGGAGATAGAGCTCATGGACACCAACGACCTGTACTGAGCATTTACTGAAAACAAAAATCCGCAGCGGTTTTCCGCATGCACCTGTAAAATGAAAGTAGACACTCACAAAAGTGTGGGTGTCTACTTTTTTCGTGGTAAAATGAAGAAAAGGAAAAGGAGGTAAAAAAATGGGAAAAAAGGGGACGCCACATCGGAAGTGGAGCAAAGAGGAAAAGCTGCGCTTCATACGGCTGCACTTGGACGAGCATATT
>DVHY01000015.1 GCA_018711755.1 Candidatus Limivicinus faecipullorum
ATATAACAAAATAAGGAAAAAGGCAACATAATTAGCTGCATCCCTATAGTAAATCTTTTATGAATTGACAGCAGATATCTACCTCCTCTTGGGTATTGAAGGGAGAGAAGCTGAAGCGGACCGTGCCGCTCTCCAGCGTTCCGGCGCTGCGGTGGGCATAGGGCGAGCAGTGGAGCCCGGTCCTGACGCAGATGCCCCTGTCGCTCAGGGCCGAGGCCAGGTCTTCGCAGTTCAGCTTTTCGGCCCTCAGCGACAGCACCCCGCTTTGAGCCCGGCAGTTTTCCGTAAACAGCTCCAGACCCCGGACTTGCTGCAGCTGTCCCACCATGCGCCGGAGCAGTCCGGACTCGTGGTCAAATATCTCTTTGATACCCTTTTGGCGCACGAAGCGTATCCCCTCCAGCAGGCCGGCGATCCCGCACACGTTGTGAGTTCCCGCCTCCAGCCGATCCGGCAGATAATCCGGCATGTGCTGGACTATACTGTCCGTGCCGGAGCCGCCGCTGAGCAGGGGCTTGCAGGCGCCGGAACAGATAAGGATGCCTGTGCCCTGGGGGCCGAACAGGCCTTTGTGTCCCGGCATGGCGATGAAATCCGCTCCCAGGCGGCCGTAGTCCACATCCAGCGCCCCGGCGGACTGGGAGGCGTCCACTATCAGCGGCACTCCCCGCTCCCGGCAGAGCCGGGCAATATCGTATATGGGCAGTATAAAGCCGAAGACATTGGACACATGGGTACACACTGCCAGCTCCGCATTGGGCAGCTCTTTTTCAAAGGCCGCAAGCATCCCCTCGCTGTCAAAGACCGAAGAAGCCGCCACGTGTATCTCCGCCTCTCTCTCCGCCAGGGGCCTTGTTACCGAATTGTGCTCATAGCCGGAGACAAGTACCTTCATGCCCGGCCGGACCAAACTGTTTATGGCTATGTTCAGGCTGTGGGTCGCGTTCATGGTAAAGACTATCTGCTCCGGCTCCGGCACATTGAACAGTTCCGCCGCCTCCCTGCGGCAGTCAAAAACCGTTTTGGCCGCTCTCATTGCCGGCTCATGGGCTCCCCTGCCAGGGCTGGCCATGGTCTGCATGGCATTGAGCATGGCCCGGCTAACCGCCAGGGGCTTTATCATGGTGGTGGCGGCATTATCCAGATATATCATAAAGCTCTCCCTTCCGCCGCTGAAGAAACAGTTTGGCTCCGTTCCGTCCAGCGGCAGACAGAGAGAGCTCCGCGCATAACTGAACTCAGTTTATCTCCCGATATTCCCCGTTGTCGTCCCGCAGAAAAATTTTGCCGCTTATCAGCTTGTTCTTTTTCAGCAAATCCCTTGCTTCTTCAAAGTGTCGGTACAGCGACACCCCGTACCCGCAGCCGCTGCTGCTCAGGCCCTGGGGGGCTTTCACAACCTTTGCGGAAATCCCGCTGCGCTCCAGCAGCGCCGCACTGCGCTGGGCATAGGTCATGGACCGGCACATTATCAGATACTGCATCATATCGCTCCCGATTCTCCGCATATGCGGCATGATGAGGTTCCAAACTCTGTGCAAAAAGTTCCGCACAGCATAATGCTGTGCGGATCAATACATAGGCGGTACATCGCACAGATATATTTCATCATATGCGCGCTTTTCGCCTTTGCTATATGCTTTTATCTATCAGAGCCACGGCGTGAGCGGCTATCCCCAGTCCCTCGCCGGTAAAGCCCAGCCCCTCTTCCGTGGTGGCTTTCACGCTCACCAGCTCAGTGTCTATCCCCATGGCCCTGGCCAGGTTTTCCCTCATCTGAAGAATATGGGGAGCCAGCTTGGGCTTTTGGGCAAGTATGGTGCAGTCCACATTGAAGACGCTGTAGCCCCGGTCCTCTATAAGCCGGCACACCTCTTTCAAGAGGCCGATGCTGTCAGCCCCGGAATATTTTGGGTCATTGTCCGGGAAGAGTTTGCCGATATCCCCCAGGGCGGCGGCTCCCAGCAGGGCGTCCATAAGAGCGTGAGTGAGAACGTCAGCGTCGGAGTGGCCCAGCAGGCCCTTATCCCAGGGTATATCCACGCCTCCCAGGATCAGCTTCCTGTCCGGCACCAGCCGGTGCACGTCATATCCATGGCCTATCCGCAAGTCACTCACCTCTGCTTTTCAAAATGGCCTCGGCCAGTACCATGTCCTCGGGCAAGGTGAGCTTGATGTTCCCCGGATCTCCCTCCACGGTATAGGTGGAGAAACCCATCATATCCACGGCGGAGCAGTCATCGGTTATGGGCAGATGCTTCTGGACGGCCTTGGTCAGAGCGCCCTTGATTATATCGGCGTCAAAGACCTGGGGAGTCTGCACCCTCACCACCGAGGCCCTGTCCACGCTGCCGGTGATGACTCCGTTTTTGTCAATCTGTTTCAGGGTGTCGGTGCTGGGCACCACGGGCACGGCGGAAATATGCTGGTTTGCCTCTCTTACCACCCGCTCTATCAGCTCCTGGCTGACCAGGGGCCTGGCCCCGTCATGTATGGCAATGAGCTTTGCGCCCTTGCGCACGGCGGAAACTCCCGCCAGGGAGGACTCCATGCGGGTAGCGCCCCCGGATATCACCTGGCTCACCTTGCTGATATCGTAGAGCTTTATCATATCCGTCAGAGCCATGATCTTTTCCCGCTTCGTGACAACGACGATATCCTCCACCAGCGGGCTCTTCTGGAAAGCCATAAGGGTCCTGATTATAACCGGCTTTGCCCCCAGGGTCATGAGCATCTTGTCGCCGCCCATTCTTTCCGAACTCCCGGCTGCCACTACAACCACCGAGCAGCGGGGATCTTTCTGCTTCGTCCTGAAGATTTTTTTCAGCTTCAGATTCATCTCCGGCTCTCCCTTCCCTTTTAAATCAAATCAGCCTTTAAGCTGGCGTTTCCTGTAGAAATTCATCATGCCGTCCTGCAGGTCCTCCAGGTGCATGAGCATTTTGCCGGCGCCATAGGCGGCGCAGGATACGGCGTCGTCCACCACCACGGTGCGGATGCCGGTGCTGCGCTCTATGAGCCTGTCTATGCCGTAGATAAGGCTGCCGCCGCCGGACATGATGATGCCGTTCTTGTCCAGGTCTCCCACCAGTTGAGGAGGAGTGCGCTCCAGCACGGTGTGTATGGCCTCAAGGATATTGTTCATAGGCTCCACAAAGGCCTCGATAAGCTCGGTGGAGCTGACCTGCACAGTCTTGGGCAGGCCGTTTGCCATATCCCTGCCCTTTATCTCCTCATAGCCCACGTCCGGCCGCTGGATGACACAGCCTATGCTGCGCTTGAGTTCCTCGGCGGTGCTCAGGCCAATGAGCATATCGTACTTCTGCTTAATGAATCTGACTATGGATTCGTCAAAGCTGGAGCCCGCCATCTTTATGGACTCGCACTCCACCACTCCGCCGGCAGAGACGATGGCAATCTCCGTGGTGCCTCCGCCGATATCGATTATCATGTGTCCGTCGGCTTTGGAGATGTCCACGCCTGCGCCCAAAGCGGTGGCCACAGCGGTCTCCAGCAGATAGACCTTCCGGGCTCCGGCCTCTATGGCGGCGTCGATGACGGCACGCTCTTCCACGCCGGTGATGCTGCTGGGAACGCAGGCCAGTATGCAGGGCTTGAAGAGGCTGAAGGAGGTTATGCGGCTCACCAGTTCCCTCAGCATCTGGGCGGTTATCTCATAGTCGGAGATGACGCCGGCGTTTATGGGATGTATGGCCACGATGTTGGCGGGGGTGCGGCCCAGCATCCGCTGAGCGTCCTGGCCTATCTTCAATATCCTGCCGCTGAACTTGTCAACGGCCACCACGGTGGGCTCCCTGGCCACCACGCCCTTGCCCTGCTCGAAAAGCAGGGTGGAAGACGTACCCATATCAACGGCAATATCTCTCTCAAAAAGATTCATATGTGTCTCCTCTGTACTTTTGATTTTATCTGCTATATATGCTCAATTGTCATTAAATCTGGTTTTCCATTTTATATTCGGCGCACAGCCTGCCGTCGGGGGTTCCGCCCCAGGCTTCCAGGCTCTGTCCTGACAGGCTCTCCACCGTGACCGTCACAGACCTGAAGTCTTCGCCGATGTCCAGGTCTATGTTATACTCGCCTGTCCCCCTGAAATCCTCGGCCGAGAAAGTTTCCCGACCGTCATCCTTCCGGTCAAAGCTCAGCGAAATCACAGCGGCTCCGGACTCAGGCAGAAAAATCAATTCACTGACGGAGCTGTAGCTGAGAATCAGAGTTGAGCGGCAATCGCTGAAATTGTATACAAATTCCTTTATCCAGGCATCCTCCCTGTCTGCGCCGCAAAAGCCCATCATTCCACCCATGTTGTAGATCCCGTACACTCCGGGCGGGACAGCGGAACTGTTTATGCGTACCCAGGAGAGAAAGGCTTCGTCCACTTCTTTCAAGGGGCAGCCCGGTAGATAAAACAGGAAGGTCCCGGCGTCGTCAAAGCCGTATGCTTCGGAATATATATAACGGGTACCGTCTTCTATATACTTGTCTCCGGGCGTCCCGTCCAAATTCAAATATTCAAGCTGGGCTGAATAAACGAACTGACCTAGCTGCTCCGGCTGGGAAAACTTCCCGGAAAATCGGATTTGTATACGGTTCCCTTGGGGTAGCCTTCTCCCCTAACGCCCATGTCCGAGTCCTGAAAGCTGCCTGTAAAACTGCCGTCATCATTGAGCTCCATAACCGTCATCCAGCCTCCTGTGCCGCTGGAAAAGGTAAACCTGGAGGGTAAGACGGAATACAGGCCATCCGTGCTAGGCATCTCGGTAATATTCGGTATTTCGCTTTCTGCTTGGGCCGTCACGGTCTCTGAAGGAACAGGCACCGGTTCTTCTGTTGCTGCTGAACTATCCGTGCTTTTCCCGCAGCCAGGCAGGCTCAGCAGTACGGCAGACAAAACAAAGGCCCATATTTTCTTCATCTGCCTACCCCCTTTCCCGCACTTATCTCATGCTTCTGGCCACGGCGGCGCAGTACACCCCGGCGGCTCCGGCCTTTTTCAGCACTCCCGCCGCCTCGGACAAAGTGGCGCCGGTGGTGACTATATCGTCTATCAGCAGTATGGTCTTGCCCTGCACCAGCTGGGGTTCGATGCAGGAGTAAATCCCCTTCACGTTGGCCCTTCTCTTTTCCGGGCTGCCGGTGCCGGACTGGGGCGGGTTGTCCCTGAGCTTTTTCAGCAGCCGGACGCAGTCAAAGCCATGTCTTTTGGCTAAGAGCCGGGCCAAAAGTTCCGCCTGGTCGTAGCCGCGCTTTCTCAATCTGCGGCGGCTCAAAGGTATCCAAGTGATAATATCGCAGGAAATGCCGTTTTCGTCAATACATTTTCCCATAAATTCGCTGTAAATATCCGCATAGGCCGTCATGGAAGAGAATTTATAGCGGTGCAGGGATTCCCGCACGGAGCCTTCATAATACAAAGGTGCCAGGCACTTGTCAACATTTTTGAAGCTCTGCGCCTGCCCGTCCAGGGGAACGAAGGGCAGCTTGATCTCACAAAAGCGGCACACGCCTTTCACCCCGTCGGGCAGAAGCCGGCGGCAGAAGGCACAGCGGGGCGGGTACAGCAGGTCCAATATCCGGTCCAGCAGCTTCATTCCGCACCGCAGAGCTTTCTCAGCCGCACCCTCAGGGCTGTGTACCGGTTGGACTGGCGGTAGTTGTCTATCATCTGGTAGGCGGTCTGGTCGTCGCCGACGATTATCATAAGCTCCTTGGCCCGGGTCACGGCGGTATACAGCACTCCCCGGGTCATGAGCATTTGGGAGCCGGAGCTGAGAGCCAGGATGACCGCCCTGTACTCGCTGCCCTGGGCTTTATGGACGGTTATTGCCCAGGCATGCTCCAGCTCGATTAAAGACTCAAAGCCGAAGCAGGCGATACGTCCGTCAAAGTCCACGGTTATGGTCTCGGCCTCATTGTCGATACTATCCACCGTGCCGATATCTCCGTTATATATGCCGGCGCCGCTCTCGGTGCCCTCTCGGTTCTTCCACATTATATCATAGTTATTGCGTATCTGCATCACCCGGTCCCCCTCCCGGAAGACAGCGTCGCCGAAGAGCTTTTCCTTTTTGTCCTTCCCGGCGGGGTTCAGGACCTCCTGGAGCCGGCGATTCAGATTCACAGTCCCCAGCTCGCCCTTTCTTGTGGGTGAGAGGACCTGGATATCCGCCGGGGGTATTTTCATTTTCTCCGGCAGCCGCACGGCACACAGCTCCGTTATGGTCTCCACGGAGCTTGCCGCCTGGAGACGCTTGAGACGGAAGAAATCCCCGGAATTCTCCGCCAGGTTGGGGTGCTCGCCCCGGTTTATCATGTGGGCGTTGCGGATTATCCGGCTGCCCTCGTTCTGGCGGAATATCTCCGTCAGGCGGACGGTGGGGATCACCTGGCTTCTGAGCAGGGCGGAGAACACGTTTCCCGGCCCCACAGGGGGAAGCTGGTCGGCGTCTCCCACCATCACCAGTCTGGCATCCTGGGGCATGGCCCGGAGCAGGGCGTCCATAAGGCAGATATCCACCATGGAGCCCTCGTCCAGGATAAGGGCGTCGCAGTCCAGCTGGTCATCCTCGTCCCGGGTAAATATCACCCGGTCCCCTTCCTCGTCGAGCCTGGCTCCCAGCAGACGGTGTATGGTGCTGGCCTCGCGGCCGGTAAGTTCGGTCATGCGTTTTGCCGCACGGCCGGTGGGGGCGGTGAGCAGGGTCTTCAGGCCCAGCTGCTCATACAGAGCCAGGATGGCCCTGATGGAGGTGGTCTTGCCGGTGCCGGGGCCGCCGGTTATCACCAGCAGCTGATTTTTAAGGGCCAGCTCCAGAGTCCTGCGCTGCATGGGAGCGTACTTTATGCCCAGCTTCTTTTCAAGAAGCCCGAGGAGCTTGTCTATATCCGCCCGGTCGCTGAAGCTGCGCCGGCTCATGGCCGCAAAGCGCTCTGCGGCGTTGGTCTCCGCCTCATACAGCTCCGGCAGATAGCAGGCCCTGCAGCCTGCGATTTCCTCATAGCGCAGCCGACCGTCTTCTATAAGCTCTTCAATGCACTGGTCTATCGGCTCCGTATCCAGGCCGATGAGCTCCGACGTCACCGCCGAGAGCTTTTCCCGGGGAATGAAACAGTGGCCGTTGCCGGTGTTGTGGGCCAGTTCAAAGAGCACTGCGGCCTCTATGCGGTTTTTGCTGTGCTCCTCTATGCCCAGTTCCAGTGCCATGGCGTCCGCCTCGGCGAAGCTGCCGCCTATCATGCTGCCGGTAAGTATGTAGGGATTTGCCCGGAGAGAGTCCAGGGCTTCGTCCCCGTAGTATTTGTACATGCGCATAGCCAGGATGGGCCGAAGGCCGAAGGAGCACACAAACTCCATCAGCATGCGCACCCCCGCCTGACGGCGGAAGCTGTTGGATATCTGCTGGGCCTTGGCCTGGCTGATGCCCCGTATCTCCGCCAGCTGCTGCCAGGAGTTGAGCATAACGTCCAGGGTCTTGTCCCCGAAGCGGTTTACGATGAGGGAGGCGGTAGCCGGCCCCACGCCCTTCACAGAGCCTCCGGCCAGGAACTGGTAAATGGCGTTGGCGTTGGTGGGCAGCAGCCGCTGGGCAAACTCCGCTTTGAACTGGCGGCCATGGACACTGTGGTTGGTCCAGCTTCCGCTGATTATCATGGACTCCCCGGCGGCGGCATAGGGGAAGCAGCCCACTACCGTGAGCGTCTCCCCGCTGTCGTTCTTCAGCCGCAGGACGGTATAACCGTTCTCCTCGTTCTTATATATGATGTTTTCTACCGTGCCGGATATTTCCAGCAGCTCATTTTCCTGGTCCATTAGGATTCTCCGTCCTCAATAAATCTAACGCAGCCGTAGTCCCTGGCCAAGGCCCTGGCCGCCGCTCTGGTATCTGCGTCCAGCAGGCTGCCCCGTATCACTATCTCTCCGTACACTCTGCCGCTTCCCAGCAGGAAAAGCAGTTCCGTCACGCCCTGTTCCAGCCTGGGTTCCCTGCCCTTTACCTCCAGCAGTACGCTGCAGCGGGTATTTCTGCCCAGCCGGACCCTGAGGGGTAGCCTCCCCAGCGCCAGATACATAAGCAGCAGACACAGTATAACAGCTGCGATAATTGCAATAGCCCTGTACACCTCAGGCACCTCCCCAGCTTATATTATGGGGAAGGCCCGTCCTTTGTTACGGCAGCAGGGGCTTTAAAAACTGGCCGGTAAAGCTCTCGGGGCACCTGGCACAGTCCTCGGGCGTGCCGGCAAAGACCAGCTCTCCGCCCCCGTCGCCGCCCTCGGGACCCAGGTCGATTATGTGGTCGGCCACTTTGATGACGTCCAGATTGTGCTCTATCACCACCACGGTGTTCCCGGCGTCCACGAATTTGTCCAGGATATTTATCAGCCTGTGGACGTCGGCCACATGCAGCCCCGTGGTGGGCTCGTCCAGCACGTAGACCGTAGAGCCGGTGCTCTTTTTGGAGAGCTCCGTAGCCAGCTTTACCCGCTGGGCCTCGCCTCCCGACAGAGTGGTGCTGGACTGGCCCAGCCTCACATAGCCCAGACCCACTTCGTACAGCGTCTTTATCTTGCTGTATATCTTGGGCTGGTTTTCAAAGAAGGCGCAGGCCTCTTCCACGGTCATGTCCAGCACGTCGGCAATGCTCTTGCCCTTGTACTTCACTTCCAGGGTCTCCCTGTTATAGCGTTTGCCGCCGCAGACCTCGCAGGGCACATACACATCCGGCAGGAAATGCATCTCCACTTTCAAAAGTCCGTCGCCGCAGCAGGCCTCGCAGCGTCCGCCCTTTACGTTGAAGGAGAAGCGGCCATGGTTGTATCCCCTTAGCCTTGCGTCCTGAGTGGAGGCGAAGAGGTTCCTTATATCGTTGAACACCCCGGTATAGGTGGCGGGATTAGAGCGGGGAGTGCGGCCAATGGGGCTCTGGTCCAGTGCAATGACCTTGTCCACATATTCCAGCCCCTTGAGGCCGTCGCATTTCCCCGGTCGCACCTTCACCCGGTTCTTTTCCGCCGCCAGGGTCTTGTAGAATATCTCGTTTATAAGGGAGGATTTGCCGCTGCCGGAAACCCCCGTAACGCAGATGAGCTTGCCCAGGGGTATATCCACGTCGATATTTTTCAGGTTGTTCTCCCTTGCGCCGCAGATCTTGATGAACTTCCCGTTTCCCGGCCGGCGTTTTTCCGGCACGGGTATCTTCATCCGGCCGCTGAGATACTGCCCGGTAATGGATTTGGGGCAGGCGCAGATATCCTCCACGCCGCCGGCGCAGACCACCTCTCCACCATTGACTCCGGCCCCGGGGCCGATGTCCACCACGTAGTCGGCGGAGCGTATAGTGTCTTCGTCGTGCTCTACAACGATGAGGGTATTGCCCAGGTCCCGCAGCTGCTTGAGGGTGTTCAGCAGCTTCTCGTTGTCCCGCTGGTGCAGGCCTATGCTGGGCTCGTCCAGGATATACAGCACGCCCATCAGGCTGGAGCCTATCTGGGTAGCCAGGCGTATGCGCTGGCTCTCGCCGCCGGAGAGGGTGGCGGCGGAGCGGGCCAGGGACAGATATCCCAGGCCCACGCTGGTGAGAAAGCCCAGCCGGGCCTTTATTTCCTTCACTATCCGTTCGGCTATTATCTGGTCCTTCTCGCTGAGCTGGAGAGAGTCTATGAACTCCAGGGCCTTGAACACCGACAGAGAGCAGAAGTCGGCGATATTGATGCCGCCCACCGTAACGGCCAGAGCCGTCTTTTTCAGGCGCATGCCCCCGCAGGTCGGGCAGGGCGTCTCGGACATGCATTCCTCTATGTCAGCCCTCATGGCGGGGCTCTGGGTCTCCCGGTAACGCCGCTCCAGATTGTTGACTATGCCCTCAAACTCCCGGCGGATGACTCCGTAGCCCTCGCTGCGCTCATACCTCAGCTGCAAGGGCTCACCCTTAGTCCCGTAGAGAATGGCGTCCATGGCCTCTTTCGACAGGGTATTTATGGGCTCGGTGAGCTTGAAGTGGTAGCGTTTTGCCAGGGCGTCAAAATACATGCGGGATATGGAATCCCCCTTGATATTGTTCCAGCCGGAGGCCACGATGCCTCCCTCGGCAATGCTCAGTTCCGGGTTTGGCACGATGAGTTCCGGGTCCACCAGCAGCTGCACCCCCAGGCCGGTACAGGTAGGACAGGCCCCGTGGGGGTTATTGAAAGAAAATAGCCTGGGCTCCAGCTCCTCCAGGGAAATGCCGCAGTCGTCGCAGGCATAATTCTGGGAGAAGCTCAGCTGCTCCCCGGTGGATACCAGATCGATGTACAGCAGCCCCCCGGACAATGCCATGGCCGTTTCCGCCGAGTCGGTGAGACGGCGGCTCAGGTCGGGTTTGATGACCAGCCTGTCCACCACTATCTCGATATTGTGTTTTTTGTTCTTTTCCAGCTTTATCTCTTCCGAGAGCTCATAGGCTATGCCGTCCACCCGGACACGGACATATCCGGCCTTTTTCGCATCTTCAAAGACCTTGGCATGCTCACCCTTCCGGGAGCGCACCACGGGAGAGAGGACCTGTATCCTGGTGCCCTGGGGCAGCTCCATTATCCGGTCGACGATCTGGTCGATAGTCTGGCGCCGTATCTCCTTGCCGCACTTTGGACAGTGGGGCACACCCACCCTGGCCCAGAGCAGACGGAGATAGTCGTATATCTCCGTTACGGTGCCCACCGTTGAACGGGGGTTTTTGGATGTGGTCTTCTGGTCGATGGATATGGCCGGCGACAGACCGTCTATATAGTCCACATCCGGCTTGTCCATCTGGCCCAGAAACATCCTGGCATAGGAGCTGAGACTCTCCACATACCTGCGCTGGCCCTCGGCGTATATGGTGTCAAAGGCCAGGGAGGATTTCCCGCTGCCCGACAGGCCGGTGATAACCACCAGTTTGTCTCTGGGTATCTCCAGGTCGATGTTTTTCAGATTGTTCTCCCTGGCGCCTTTAATGTAAATCTTATCCTGCATACTCAATCCTCAGCAACAACATCCGCGTATTTTCCCCTTGTTAGCTTTATGAGCTCTTCCGGGGCAAGCTCCACCTGGAAGCCTATCTTCCCCGCGCTGACCACCATACTTTCCAGCTCCTCGGCGGAACGGTGTATGACCGTGGGGTACTGCTTTTTCATGCCCACAGGGGAACAGCCTCCCCGGACATAGCCGGTCAGCCCCAGCAATTCGCTTACATGTATCATAGCAATGGACTTTTCACCCACTGCCTTTGCCGCTTTTTTCAGCTCCAGTTCCCCGGCCACCGGGATAACGAAGACATATATGCTTTTGCTGGCGCCTCTGGTGACCAGGGTCTTGAACACCTTTTCCGCCGGGACCCCGATGAGCTCGGCCGCCGTCACCCCGTCCACTGCCTCGTCGCCGTGGGCATATTCATGAGGAGTATATCTGATTTTTTTCTGCGTCAGCAAACGCATTACATTGGTTTTCTGTTCTGCCATATCTATCCCTCCGTCAGAGAGTTACAACACTTTATTATAACCTGCTTTTGCACAGCTTTCAACAGCTAAAATATATCCTTGATTATAAACGCAGAGACCGGGCGGTGATCAGGGGGCTGAGGTCCCCTTTCCGCCCGGTCTCTCTCTTTATGCCGTTGATTCAGTTTGCTGATGTCTGGAAGCGGGAGAGCATATTCTCCACGCTGCCGCCCAGCATTTTTATAAGCCTCTCCTGGGTGATGACCTTGGGAGTCTGCATATTCATATCCATCCACTGGGAGATAAGCCCGATTATTCCGTTGGAATAGAACTCGATAACGAAATCGTAATCCTGCTTGTCTATGTTCATACC
>DVHY01000136.1 GCA_018711755.1 Candidatus Limivicinus faecipullorum
CCCGTGAAAATCTTCACGGGAGCCTTTTCGTTTTTCTTGTGCAGTTTTATCTTCCCCGGCCTCAGGCTTTCTGCCTTTCTGCCTTCAGTTTCTCCATGGCCCGGATAAAGGCGGGCTGGTCGGAGAGCTCCATGAGCTGTTCATCCTTCAGGATTTCTTCGGCGAAAAAATTGACTATCTCTCTGGATGTGGCATTTATTCCTTCGGTCTTTTTCAGCTCCAATCCCGGGTCAAACAAGTCCGCATCCGGCCGGACTGCCTCCCCGGTGAGCTTTTCCACATAAGTCTCAAAGCACTCCGCCGCCCGGGCCTTCTCCCCCCGGCGCAGCCATGACTCCGTCATCAGTATCTGGCCCGAGTCCAGGAAGCCGAAGGTATTCGCCAGCAGGCTGTAGGCCTCCGCCGCCTTCCGGCTGCGCTCAAAGTTCTCTTCCAGCTGCGGCAGCACCAAGGTGCCGAGACAGCTCAAAGCCCGGGTGAGGGAGATATACAGGCTGCGCTGGGTGGCTTTCAGGGCCTCCAGGGGCTTGCCCTGCTTCAGATACAGCTGCACCCATATGCCGCTGGGGTCGGTACACTGCTCCGGCAGCTCCTTCAGCAGGCTCTCGGCCCTGTCCAGCTCCCCCTCCAGTATGGCCAGGCCGGCCAGCATCATGGCGCTCTGCTGCCGGTAGGCTCCGCTGCCGGAGCGGTGGAGCTCTTCCATGAGCTCAGCTTTGCGTCTGCGCCAGGCCAGGCGCTTTTCCTCTTCTGCCCCGGGGAAAAACAGGGCAAAGCTGTCATAGCTCAAAGCGGCGTTGAATTTCAGCGCCTCGCTGTTGGGATAACGGTGCAGCAGCTCATTGAGCTTTGCCTCCCCGGCGGCAGTCCGCTCCTCTCCGCTTCCCTCCCCGGCGAGGATGGCAAAGACGGCGTTTATCTGCTCCTCGACCTCCTCATCGGACAGCTCCTCATGGAAGCTGAGCAGGCTGTCCACATTGGTGCCCAGGGCCCGGGCCAGGGGGCAGAGCAGGCTTATATCCGGGTATGAGCTGCCGGTCTCCCACTTGCTCACCGCCGGCGCGGAGACCCCCAGCATATCCGCCAGCTGCTCCTGGGTCAGGCCCTTGGCTTTCCGCAATGCGGCTATATTGCCGCCTATTTTATTTTGATTGAAGTCCATGGCTGCGCCTCCAGCTTTATTTTTTCCCGGCTCCGGTCTGATATAATTGTAAGCCCCCGGCCTGCCCGGCGCAAGAGAGCTGTTTTCAAACTGCGGGCAGATTTTTTTAACCGGCGCTCAAGTCCCCTCCGTATCCCCCTGCGGGGAGTTACGGCCAGGGCAGAGACGCACATAGCCCCCGACGCGGCACCGCGCACAGGCGGTGTCTGCATCGGGGGCTCATGCCTCTGGGCCTGCGCCTCACTTTCCTGCGGCCATTTTGTAGGCGAAGACTATCATCAGGATGCTCATGGAGGCGGCAGTACCCACCAGGGCCGCTTCAAAGCTGAAGGGCAGGACGTTTCTCAGCAGGAACACCGAGCCCAGAGCTGCTATATCTACCACCAGGCGCAGGGCGTTGGACAGCAGCATAGCCTTGTCGCTGGCCTTGTCCAGCGCTTTCTTGGTGATATATCCGTTCAGCAGGGCCGCAAGGGCACCCCAGACCAGGCCCGCAAGGGCGCCTATCAGGTATTTCATAGCACTCTCCCGAAAAAAAATTTTTTACTTGTAAATTCTAACACATTCCCCAGAGCTTGCCAAGGCTTTTATGTCTTTATGATGCAGCATTTGCCTGGGTTATTATATCCGCCGCGGCAGATAATAAGAACGTAAAGCTTTACGAAAAAACCAGAAAGGAAACGAAAAATGAGTCCCAAAGAACTGCTCTATATTGAAGACGCCCTCGGCCACACTCAGTTTCTTATAAGCCAGTGCCGGACCGCCGCCAACCAGCTCACTGACCCCGCTCTCAGACAGCAGGCCCAGCAGCTGGTCAACAGCAATCAGAAACTGTTCAACGATTTTTATAATCTGGTTTAAGGAGGCCCGGACATGAACGACAGACAGATTATGGAGGGCATCCTCCTCACCACCAAGGGCGTGTGCGACCTGTATATGCACGGCGCTATCGAGTCCGCCACCCCCAATGTACACCAGGCTTTCAACACCGCCCTCAACGACACCCTGAACATGCAGAGCGGTATCTATCAGCAGATGTCCGCCCACGGCTGGTACCCCAAGGAACAGGCCGAGCAGCAGAAGCTCTGCCAGGTGAAGCAGAAGTTCTCCTGCACCCAGTGAGTTCAAAGCCAAAAGCTGAAATATCCTGCCTATGACGCCCCCCATGGGGCGTCATTTTCATGCCTTAAGTTTTTTTAAGCAATCTTAAGCAATCCTTAAAGGCATTCCCTCCCCCTGTGTGCTATACTGTGGCTGATGAAAAATTTCAGGAGGAACATCAATGAAATCCAAAACCAAGAGATTACTGTCCTTGCTTCTGGCGCTGAGCCTTATCCTGGCTCTCTGCGCCTGCGGCAAGTCCGAGAACGGCGGCAAAAGCCCCGGAAGCAGCGCCTCCCCCGGGGCCGCCCCGGAATTTACATACAGCGCCCAATTCAAAGAGCTGACGCCGCCAAAGGTCACCAGCTTCTCACCTGCGGTGATAACCGACAAGGGCTTCTATTACTACTACATGGAAAAAGTTGGCGAGCGCCCTGTCCCCGAGGGACAGAAGCCGGAATACGAGGGCCAGTTCGATATTCTGGAGCCCCGCATAGCCTTCTGCGACTTTGAGGGCAATGTGACAAAGCTAGAGGCCTACACTCCCAATCTCTCCGAAGCCGATGCAGACGGCAGGCGGGACTTTCAGGCTACCACCAACATATACAAGCTGCTGATGAACCCGGAGGGCAAGCTGGTGGTTCTGGAGAACATTTACCGCTCCTGGTCGGAAGCTCCGGATAATGTGAAGCCCAGCGACCCGGAATACTATGACAGTCTAATCACTGAGAACAGCTACTATGTTCAGGTGCTGGACAGCAACGGCGCAAGTCTCAGCTCAAACATGCTGGAAGCTGATGACCCGGACAGCCTGGCCGCCTACAACGCCATGCTGGATGACAAGGGGAATATTATTCTGTCCACTCAGGAAAACGGTTTGGCCGCCTTTTCCATGGACGGCAAACCCGCCTATAAGATAGAGTTCAGCGGCTATGTATACTCCATGTTCAACCTCAAAGACGGCCGGGCCGCCGTGTTCCTTTACGACATGGACGTGTCGGATTACAACAAGGCCATGGCCCTGCATGTGGTAAACAGCGACAAGGGCGCCTTTGAAGCGGAGAGCTACCCCATGGACTCCTTCGACTTCATCTCCGGCGGCGGAGATTACGACGCCTATTATACTGCCAGCGGACAGCTCTACGGCTACAATCTGGGGGATGAGGAAGGCCAGCCCCTCTTCAGCTGGACCGGCTGCAATGTGAACAACAATTTCATCCAGCTGTCCAAATCCACTGAGGACGGCCGCATCCTGGGCCTCACCGGCCAGTGGGATGAGTCAGGGGGTCGCATGGACTATGAATACTTCTCCATATCCCAGGTGCCCTATAGTTCACTTCCCCAGAAGTCTGTACTCACCATGGCGGTGCTCTATCTGGACTACAACACCCAGAACGCCGTCATTGACTTCAACCGTTCCCATGACAATGTGCGCATAGAGATAAAGGACTACTCCCAGTACAACAATGAAAAGGACTGGTCCGCCGGGCTGACCAAGCTCACCACTGAGATCATGGCCGGAAATATGCCGGACATCATCTCCGTCTCCGAGCAGATTCCCTACCGTCAGCTGGCGGCCAAGGGCCTGCTGGAGGACCTGTACCCCTACATGGAGGCCGAGGGCAGCTTCAATAAGGAGGACTTCTTCCCCAATGTGCTCTCCGCCCTGGAAGTGGACGGCAAGCTCTACGCCGCCTGCGCAGGTTTCGCAGTGCAGACCGTGGCAGGGGCCAGCTCAGTGGTGGGGGATACCCCGGGCTGGACCTATGACGACTACTATGCGGCTCTGGCTACCATGCCCGAGGGCTGCGAGGGCTTTGACATCGGTTTTGACCAGGAGACCATGCTTACAGTATCCCTGGCCCTGGATATGACCGACTTTGTGGACTGGGGCAGCGGCACCTGCAATTTTGACAGCCAGGACTTCATCGACATGCTGGAGTTTGCAAACCAGTTCCCCTCCAAGTCCTACTATGAAAACTATGAGTACAGCGCCGATGACAGCGCAGCTTCCCGCATTGCCCAGGGCAAGCAGATGCTGACTATGGCAACCTTCACCAGTACCGATTTCATTCTCTACGACTTTGACAAGATGTTTGGCGGCAGCTCCACCTGCATCGGCTTCCCCACCAACAGCGGCGTCGGCAACATCATGGCCATGGGCGAGAGCTATGCCATGAGCAGCAGCTGCAAGGACAAGGACGCCGCCTGGCAGTTCCTGCGCACTTTCCTCACAGAGGAGTACCAGCTCAAGGGCAGCTATCTGCCCACCAACATGAAAGCCTTTGACAGGCAGCTGGAAAAGGCCATGGAGACTGAGTACCAGAAGGACGGAAACGGCAACTATGTTCTGGACGAAAACGGCGAGCGTATCCCCGTAGCCCTTGGCATGGCCTCCGACGGCATAAACACCTATGAGATCTATGCCACCACACCCCGCCAGGCAGAGCAGCTTCGGGAGGTCATCAACAGCTCCACCAAGATGATGGACTATGACCAGAGCATAATAGACATCGTAAAGGAAGAGGCTGCCGCCTATTTCGCCGGCCAGAAGAGCGCCGAGGACGTTGCAAAGCTCATCCAGAGCAAGGCCAACATCTATATAAACGAACAGCGCTGAAGCGCGGCGTGAGCCCGCTTCCGGCTCATCAATCTTTCAGCCCCCCGCCGTGTTCGGCGGGGGGCTGAATCTGTTCTTCCGTTTATTCAAAGGTGAGCCAGTCCTCGTCGCTGGGGCTGGGAAGAGGCTTTGTCACCGGCGCCGTGGTCACTGTGGGCATCTGCACGGTCTCCGGCTCCCGCACCTCCGGCTGGGCTTCCGGGAGAGTCTCCGACTGGGCGGCCAGCTCCGCAGGCTGCTCCTGGGCCGGGGCGCTCTCCTGCTGCCCCAGCTGATAATAATAGGCCCCGTTGAGCACCGTGGTGCAGGAGACCGCCCCGTTGTGGAGATACACCAGGTCCAGATTCCCCTCGCTCACCGGAGTGGTATAGGGGTTTATGGTGCTGTTTACCAGGTCTATCCAGTTATACAGGTCCAGAAAGGTATAGCTCAGCTGCTGCACGTCCTGGGGGGTATTGGGGGCCGTGTAGAAGTTGATGTCCTCCGTATTGCACATGAGGGCCTGGCGGATAAAATAGGCGATGTTGGCGGCGCTGAGATTTGTGTCGGTATTCTCCGCCAGTATCTTCGCCACCTTGCCGATGTTGGGGATATTCCCCAGGCTGATGAACTGCTCCGCCGCCGCCTTCAGTAATTGGTGCTGGACCTCTATGCGCTCCAGGTCCCCGTTCACGTAGCCCGCCCTGTAGCGGCACAGGCCGATGGCGTCATAGCCGCTGAGCAGCTGGTAGCCCGGCTGGAGATGGATGACAGGGCCGTCGTCGTAGTTCATCTCAAAGGGCACGTCGAAATACACGCCCCCCATCAGGTCCACCACCTCTATCACCGATTCCAGGTCCACCACGGCGTAGCAGTCCACGTCAAAGCCTATGAGCTTTTTCACGTGGCTGCGCAGATCGTCTATGCCGTTGCCGCCGTTGTTGATGGAGCCCCAGTAGACGCTGTTTAGCTTGCGGTTGTCCCACTCCACGTTGATTATGGTGTCCCTGGGGATGCTGACAAAGTCTATGGTGTGGCGCACCGTGTCTATCTTCCCCACCATGATGGTGTCGGTATTGCCGGTGCCGTCGTCGTTGCCCGCCAGGAGTATGGTATACACCCCGTCTTTTCGCTGGGTGTCAAAGGGGGTGCCTTTGTCCTCCTGGGCGGCGCCCAGGGATGTGGGCCGGGGGCTGGCCTCCGTCTCGGCCACGATGGGCCCCGGCTCTATCTCCGGCGCCCGCTCCCACAGCAGATATCCCCCCACCGCCAGGGCCGCCGTGAGAGCCAGTGCCCCCAGGCTTATCCCGGCTATTTTCAACACTTTCTTTTTGTCCCTCATAATTATCTCCGTTCTGCCCCCGAGAACAGGGCTAAGTACATTTTCTCAGGAGAAATTATTGCCGGGTACAGGGAAATATATACAGAAAAGGCCCTGCCTTTTTTATTAAAAGGCAGGGCCTGATCGTCCTTTCTGATCTTTGGGGCCTTTATTCGCCGGGCTGGGACTGTTCCTGGGGAAGAGTCTCCCCTCCGTCCCGTTTTTTTCTTTTCTTCCCACGGGCAAGGGCAATGCCCAGGACCGCCGCAGCCAGTACTGCGCCGCCGGCTATGAACCAGACGCTGTCCGGCTGCTGCTCGGTCTCCACGGAGCAGAACACCACCGTGTCCTCATTGGTCTTGAACACCAGATAGCTTCCGCTCTTCACGGTGTCCAGCTTGCTCCAGGCGCCCTGGAAATAGCCGTAGAGCTGGATGCTGCCCCACTTTTCCTGGGTTTCCGGGCTGAGATAATGCACGGAGTACTCATTGTCGGTCTTGCCGTTTTCTATGTTCAGCACCCATTTTTCCCGCAGCGTGCCGCCGTCCAGCTCCGGGCCCTCCCCGGTGAACTCCCGCAGGCTCAGCCGCCCGGTGCTGTCAAAGTCTCCCTCCACCAGCACGATGGCCTTCTCCTCCTCCGGGTCCGGGTTATCCACCGCAAGGGTGCCCTGGCGATAACTGTACACAGCCTCCACCGTGTCGCTGAGATAGAGGGTGGAATAATCGAAGTCCTCCCAACTGCCGGTATACCCGGGTTTCTCCGGCACTTCCGGCAGCTGGCTCTCATCTATGCTGCCGCCGTACTGGAAGGGCAGTTCCGCCACCAGTTCCCCGTCGGCCACAAAGCTGATCTTCAGATCCGCAAACTCCTCCGGCACTCCCGGGGTCTTCAGCAGGCTGTCATAGTCCAGAGCCTGGGCCTTGCCGCTGTAGCTTATGCCGTCCACGGCACCAAGGCTGGGATGGGCATACACATTTCCGCTCACCGAGCCGGAGCTCATGTCCGCCCAGCCGGCTATGCAGCCGCAGCAGGCGGTCACGTCCCCAAAGGAGACCAGGCTGGCGCAGTCCCTTATCTCCACGCCGTACCCGGCTATGCCCCCTACGTATTCCTGGCCGTTCAGCCGGGACATGGCATAGCAGTTCCTTATCAGGGTCATGGAGCGGCCCACGATGCCGCCTATGCAGCTGCCCTCTTCACTGTTTACAGAGCCGTAGTCCCGACATTCTTCCGCAAGGCCCACCTGGCACTGTCCGGCAATGCCGCCCGCATTGTCCTTCTTGGCCACGATGTCTCCATAGTTGATGTTCTCGCTGGCGATGCACTTGCTCTGATAGCTGCTGCTGATTATGTTGGAGGCGGTAAAGACGCTCATGAGCTGGTTTTCCAGGTCGAACTCATACTCTATGCCCATGTCCCCGGCAATGCCGCCCACGTTGGTGTCGCCCTCCACTTTGCCCCGGTTCACGGACAGACTCACCCGGCCGTCGGTACTGGTCTTGGGCTCCTTGGCCGACACGTCGTCATATATGTTTATCTCCTTCTCACCGCTGAGGGTGTTGGCCATCATGATGAGCACCTTGGACAGCTGATAACTCACGGCGCTCAGGTCGTTTTTCACCGAGTCGGCGGTGGCCCCCAGCATGGTATTGAAATACTGGGCGTCGGCAGCCATGCGGTCCAGGTTCTCCTTCAGGGCCTGGGAATCAAAGGTGGGCGTGGGGAAAGGCAGACCGCTGCCGCCGGTGCCCGGGTCGGTAGTACCTGCGTCCGGGTCGGTAGTACCTGCGTCCGGGTCGGTAGTGCCTGCGTCCGGGTCGGTAGTGCCTGCGCCCGGGTCAACGGAGCTGAGGAGCACTATGCCCCCGCTGCGGCCTCTGCCGGCAAGGTTTTCCGCGCCTCCGCCTCCCTCAGAGGCGGGCAGGGAATTCTGCTCCGTGCCGGAGCCGGCGGCGCCCGCGCCGGGGTCAGTGGTCCCTGCGCCGGGGTCGGTGGTCCCTGCGCCGGGGTCGGTAGTCCCTGCGCCGGGGTCGGTAGTCCCTGCGCCCGGGTCGGTGGTCCCTGTGCCCGGGTCGATGGTCCCTGTGCCCGGGTCGGTGGTGCCGCTGCCCTGGTCGGTGGTGCCGCTGCCCGGGTCGAATCCCGGCTCAAAGTCAGGCCACATGGAATTCCAGTCGTTGAAGATAACGTCCTCTATGGTCTGGCCGGCGGTATTGCTGATATTGGCCAGGGCATAGCGCACCTCGTCGCCCAGGTAGCCGGCATTGGCCACCAGGTTGCTTATCATGGCCTGGAGGGTGCGTATCTCGTCGGCCAGGGAGGCGGAGCTCAGTAGCTTCAGATAGGGCTCCATCTGGCCCACTATCCCCGCCACGTCCTTGCGGCCGTATATTTCTCCCAGGTTGGAGCAGCTTGTGATATAGCCGCTCTGGCGCCCGGCTATGCCCCCCACGTTATAGCCGTAATGGGGATAACCCACCGTGCCCAGGTTCATGCAGCCTTCCACTGTTCCGCTGGAAAAGCCCACTATACCGCCGCTGTCGGAGACCACGTCGGTATCCTCCGCACCGGTGAGGGTCAGGCCCTCCACATTCAGCTTATCTATCTCCAGGCCTCCGGCGGAGATGCCGGTATTCACCTCGGAGCGGTTCTCGCAGTTTTTTATGCTGCCGGAGTTATAGCCGGCGATGCCCCCGGTAAAGCGTTTGCCGCTTATGCTGCCCTCCGACTTACAGTCTTTTATGCTGCCGTAGTTTTCCCCTGCAATGCCGCCCACGTAGTTCGTGCCGGTGACTTTGCCATTAAAGCTGCAATTTTCTATGGAGCCGTAGCTGCTGCCCACCAGGCCGCCCACCTGATTGCGGCTGTTGTCCGGTTCCACCCGGCCCTCCAGGCTCAGGTTCTTGATGCTGCCCTCCTCCTGGAGATAGCGGAAGAAGCCCTGATGGGAGCCGTCGGTGGCCAGGACGAAATTGCTGATGGTATGGCCGCCCCCGTCAAAGCTGCCGCTGAAACTGGGTATGGGGTTGAAAGCCTTGCCCTCCAGGTCCAGGTCATTGTCCAGCTGCACCTTCAATCCCACGGAATACTCCACCAGAGTGCAGTTTACGGCAAAAGCCTTCAGGTCCTCCACAGTGGATATGTGCAGGATATCGTCCTGAGCCAGGGCGCAGGGCAGCAGTCCCAGCAGCAGCGCAGCAGCCAGGAACAGGGAAAATATCTTTCTCTTCATTCGTCGCTCCCTCCTGTTATCTCAAGGCTTTGCAGCTCGTCGTCCAATTCCTTCACGTCGCCAATGTCCACTATCCCCGTCAGCTCGCCCCGGAACAGGCCGTGGATATCCGCATCTATGACCCCGTTGAGCTTGCCCCGGACCCTGCCGTCGATACGGATAAGGCCGGTCTTGTGCTGGGGGCTGGTATTCCTGTTTATGCTGAAGCTGGTCTTCCTTATGATGATGTCCCCCACCAGCAGCATCTGGGGCAGCACGCACATGACCAGGAAGATGGATATGGTGGTGCCGCTGCCTATATACAGTCCTATGCCGGAGATTATCTCGTTGGAGGTCATAAGGCCGATCACCATGCCCGCCAGGGCCATCATGGCTCCCGAGGTTATTATTGTGGGGAAGGCCAGATTCAGGGTCTCCGTCATGGCCTCTTTCAGGGGCATCCTGTCTTTCAGGGACATGTAGCGGCTGGAGATGACTATGGCGTAGTCTATATTTGCGCCCATCTGTATGGAGCTGACTATCAGATAGGTGAGGAAGAACAGATTGTTGTGCAGCAGATAGGGCGAGGAGAAATTGCACCAGATACTGCCCTGGATTATGGCTATCAGCAGCAGGGGCAGTCCGGCGGACTTGAAGGTGAACAGCAGCACGATGACCACGAAGAGCACCGTGAGCACGCTGATTATCACATTGTCCTTCTCAAAGGAGCTGCGCAGGTCATTGCTGTTGGTGGTGTCCCCCACCACATAGTATTCCTCATACTGCCGGGCCACGATGCCGTGGATGATGTCCAGATACTCGTAGCTCTCCTCCCCCTCCGTGGGCAGGTTCAGCAAGACCACCATGCGGCTGTAACTGTCGCTCATGAGCTGGAGCTTTGCGTCGCCTAGCTGCTGCTCCAGGTCGTCCAGCATATCCACCGTCTCCTTATCCAGGTCCAGCACCACTTCCTTGCGCTGCTCAAAGAGATAGCTGAACATGTCTATCAGCGGCACCCGGTAATTCTCCAGGTTGGTGGCTATCTGGCCGTAGTCGCTCTGGTTCATGGCATAGCCGGTGTACAGCAGCTCCGCCACCTCTATGTCCAGGTCCGCCACCTCGGAAAACTCCCTGGGCGTCAGGGCGGAGGTGAGGGTATAGCCGTCCAGCACCTCCACGTTGGCAAGGCCCGTGACGCTCTCCACCAGGGGCAGCTCCTGGATGTCCTGTATGACTCTGGCCTCTTTCTCGTAGTCGCCCCGGGGCACTATCACCGCCAGCATATTGGATTTTTCAAACGTGCTCTCTATCTTCTGCCTTGCCAGCTGGGTCTCGTTCTGGCGTATGGAGCTGACGGAGTCCACGGAGTAGACGTAGTTGGCCTTATGGGACAGGGAGAAGGCGGCGATTATGATGATGACAAAAATTACCGGCATCACAAAGCGGGTGGCGTACACCGCCTTGCCCAGGAAGTCTATCTTGGGGACAAAGTTTTTGTGGTGCGTCCTGTCTATCAGCTTTGAAAACAGCACCAGCAGCCCCGGCATGAGCAGAAACACCGACAGCATGCTCAGCATTATGGCCTTTATCAGCACCGAGCCCATGTCATAGCCCAGCTTGAACTCCATCAGGCACAGGGCCAGCAGGCCGGACACCGTGGTCAGGCTGCTGGCGGATATCTCCGGGATGGCATAGCTCAGGGCCTTTATGGCCGCCTCCCGGGGCTCGTGCTTCTCCCGCTCCTCGGTGTAGCGGTGGCAGAGGATGATGGCATAGTCTATGGCCAGGGCCAGCTGCATCACTATGGCTATGGAGTTGGTGACATAGGACACCTCACCCATAAGGTAGTTGGTGCCCATGTTCAGCAGAGCCGCGGCGCCGAAGGTTATCAGCAGCACGGGTATCTCCGCATAGGTGCGGGAGGTGAGCAGCAGCACCAGCACGATGATTATCACCGCAATGATGTCCACCACCAGCATCTCCTGGTTGATTATCTTCTCCAGAGGATTGCCCACTTCGCTGCTTATGTACAGGTCGTAGCCGGCCAGGTAATCCTTTACCGCCTCCAGCCCCTCTTCGCTGGCCGGGTCAAAATCGTCCCCCACAAAGGTCACGTCAAAAAGTGCGGAGGCGTCGCTGTAGTGGGCCTCGCTCTCGTCAAATTCCACGGACTTGACGCCCTCCATCCCCTCTATGCCCTCTTTCAGTTCCAGGGCCGTGTCGTAGGTTACGTTGGCCACCATGACCTTCGCCGTTCCAAAGGTGGTGAATTCCCTGTCCATCAAATCCAGGCCCGTCCGGGTCTCAGTATTGTCCGGCAGGTATTCCGTTATATCGTCGCAGACCTGCACCCAGTTTCTGGAGAACGCACAGAAAATGGCCAGAGCCGCAAAAATGAGGAAAATGATATTCCTCTTATCCACGATGACACCGGCCAGGCGCTCCATGAAGCCGGCCCGCTTATCAGCCTTCAAATATATCCCTCCTAATTTTGGGGAGGAAAGGCTTTCGGCTTTTCCTCGTTATAATAATATCAGGAGAGCATTAAGAAAACAATTAGACAAGTTAAGGAAAAC
>DVHY01000016.1 GCA_018711755.1 Candidatus Limivicinus faecipullorum
GACTGCTACATGACCTATAAAGGGGTTCTGGCAGCTTATTCTGACAAATAAAAGGTCCTGAGACAGAAGGGCGGGAGAGTTTTTCTCCCGCCCTCTTCTTTGCTCAGCCCGGCGGGAAGTTTTCTGATTTATTCCGCCGTCTTTCGGGCAAAATATCCGGGAGGTGAAGCTATGGAAGAGATGAAAGAAATAAAGGAACTGGGCTCCAGCTCCAGCGGCAGCATACACTGCCTGACCATAGTCGGACAGATAGAAGGACATCAGGTACTGCCCGAAGACGCAAAGACAACAAAATACGAACACGTACTGCCCCTGATAGCGGCTATCGAGGAGTCCCCGGAAATCGGGGGACTGCTGGTGCTGCTAAATACCATGGGAGGGGATGTGGAGGCCGGCCTGGCCATAGCGGAGCTGATAGCGGGGATGAAGAAGCCCGCCGTTTCTCTGGTGTTGGGAGGGGGCCACTCCATAGGCGTGCCTCTGGCAGTTGCGGCAAAGCGCAGCATGATAGCCCCCTCGGCGGCCATGACCATCCATCCGGTGAGGATAAACGGCGTGGTCATTGGCGTGCCCCAGACCTATAACTATTTCTCCCGCATCCAGGAACGGATAGTCTCCTTCGTGACGGAGCACTCCCATATCAGCCGGGAGGACTATGTAAAATACATGAGCAAGACCGACGAGCTGGCAAACGATGTGGGCAGCGTGATATACGGCAGGGAGGCGGTGGACAGCGGCCTTATCGACCAGCTGGGTACCCTGTCCGACGCCCTGGCCTATCTGCACGAAGAAATAGAAAAACAGAAACAGTAGATCAGCGGGAGCCCCAGGGCTCCCGCTTTTTGTATCCGCTCCGGGACCTCAGGGCAGATATGGGGGACTGTCAGTTCTCAAAGTCTTGTTTTTCACATAAGGATGTGATAAAATATAATTTATGATTATCGTGGGGGTACATGGCGATGAGCATTTGGGAAGCAGTTTTACTGGGTCTTGTCCAGGGTATAGCGGAGTTCCTGCCTATATCAAGTTCCGGGCATCTCTCTATAGTAAACAACCTTTTCAAAATATCCGAAGAGGGGCACATGTTCTTTGATGTGCTGCTGCACCTGGGTACGCTGGCCTCCATACTTATCGTTTACTGGCAGGATATCAAGGAGATGTTCTATGAGGTCATTTCTTTTGTGAACCTGGGACCCCTGGCAGGGCAGCCCAGGGAGCACTATCCCCAGGCCCGTACCTTCATAATGATAGTGATGGCTACTCTGCCCCTGTTCCTTATACTGCCCATAAACGACATGATAGAGACTCTATACTATAACAATGTCTTTATCGGCGTAGCCATCATCCTCACCGGCTGTATGCTCTATGTCTCCGACAGGATGAAGGCGGGGAAGAAGACGGAGCGCAGCATGACCATCCTGGATGCGATAATAATCGGCCTTTGCCAGTGTGTGGCCACCATTCCGGGATTGTCCCGTTCCGGCACCACCATCACCGCCGGTATAGCCACAGGGCTGCGCCGGGACTTTGCGGTGAAGTTCTCTTTCCTGATGTCCATACCCGCCGTATTGGGGGCCAATATACTCAGTCTGGTGGATGCTTTCAGAGAGGGGATAAACTGGACCAGCGTCCCCGCCTACCTTGTGGGCATGGTGGTGGCTATGCTCTCGGGTATTGCCGCTATCAATCTGCTGAGATATATCAGCAACAAAGGCAAGTTCGGCGGCTTTGCCTATTATTGCTGGGTGATGGGCGTGCTGTCGATCATCCTGTACATGATATTCTGATTTTACTATATGACCTTCGTCTAAGAGAGGACGGCTTTAATGGCACAGACTAAGAAAAAATCCACAACAAGCAAAAAAAGCGGCGGCAAAAGCAGCTCCTCCGCCAAGAAAAGCGGTAAGCAGACTGCAAGCCAGCCGCCTCAGGAGCCGGTAGTCCCGATCCGTCGGGAAGTGGGAGCGGTGATATTCCTCTTCCTGGCGGTATTTGTGGCTATAAGCTATTTCCGCTCCGAAGGCTCTTTCATAATGTTTTTTGCCAATCTGCTGAAGGGCCTGGTGGGCTGGGGATATTGGCTCAGCGCGGCCTCGTTTCTGCTGACGGCCTTTATCCTGGGCTTCCACAAAGGGCGCCCCGTGATGCTGCGCAGTATATGCGCGCTGCTCCTGCCGGTGTTGATGGCGGCTATAGTCAGCCTTATCATTTATGAGCCGCCCTTCCAGGCGGACTTTGACCTGAAGCTGGCAGCCGGACAGCTTTTTGAGTCCGGGCAGTATCTTGAGTCTGCCGGCGCTCTGGGGGGTCTGCTTGCCATGGGCCTGGAGATGGCCTTCAGCATATACGGGGCGATACCCGTGCTGGCGGTGCTGTTTATCGCCTGCACCATATGCGCATTCAGCAGCAGCAGCTTTAAGAAGGCGGCCCGGCAGATAAAAATCAGGGCCACTGCCCCTTACGACCCCTCCATGTACGAGGACGCTCTGACCCCGGTGGGCTCGGTTACAGGAAAGGTACCTGTGGACGAGGCCAGGAAGATCGAGCGTATCGCCCGCAGTTCGGTGATGGATATCCCGCTTGAGGACGAGGAGGAATTCGGCTTTGCCAGGAGCGAAGCGGTAAACCCCTTTGCCGGAGAGTCGAAGTCCCCCGTGAAAGCGGGCAAGGTAAAACCGGAGAAAAAGCTCAGGGAAAAGCATACCGAACCGCCTAAGGAGGAGCGGAAAAAAGAGCCCGTAAAAAAGACCGCAATTATAAAAGAACCCAGCCTAGGGCCTACCGACGACGTCATGCCCCTGACCCCGGAGGAGGCGGCCAGTATAGCCGGTGTGGTGCTGGCTGTACAGCAGGAGGAGCGGGAGAACCTGAAGCCCATTTCCGTGAGCGGAGAGATCTCCGACCCGCCCAAGAGCAAGAAAGCCGTTAAAGCCCAGGTGGAGGCGGAAGCCCAGGCGGTGGCACAGGCCATATCCGCCGCCGGAGACAGCGGCGACTATGAGTTCCCGCCCGTGTCCCTGCTCCGCAGCGGCGGCGCTGCCGCCATTGACGCCAGAGATGAGATAGCCGTGAACCGCAACCGCCTGGAGGGGGCTATCAGGAGCTTCGGAATCAACGCCTCTATAGTGGGCGTCACCCGGGGACCTACGGTCACCCGCTATGATATTGAGCTGGAGCAAGGTGTGAAGCTGGCCAGAGTAACCAATCTGGCGGGAGACCTGGCCCTGGCCTTGGGCGTCATCAACGTGCGTATCGCCCCCATTCCCGAAAAGATATCCACGGTGGGCATCGAGGTGCCGAATAAGATAGTCAGCACCGTGTACCTGCGGGATATCATAGAATCCCCTCAGTTCGTCAACGCCAAGTCCAAGCTGAGCTTTGCCCTGGGCAAGGATATCGGCGGCGAGTGCGTGGTGGGGAACATTGCAAAGCTGCCCCATATGCTCATTGCCGGCACCACCGGCTCCGGCAAGTCCGTTTGCATGAACTCCCTCATCCTCAGCCTGCTGTATAAGGCCCGCCCCGATGAGGTGCGCCTTATAATGATAGACCCCAAGATGGTGGAGCTGGGCATATATAACGGCATACCCCATCTGTATGTCCCCGTGGTCACCGACCCCAAGAAAGCCGCAGGCGCTCTCCAGTGGTCCGTGGTGGAGATGCTCAAACGCTACCGCCTCTTCTCCGAGGTAGGGGTTAGGGACCTGGCCAGCTACAATAAGCACTGCCTGGACACCGGGGACCAGACCCTGCCCCAGGTGGTCATTGTCATTGACGAGCTGGCAGACCTGATGCTGGTGGCCTCCAAGGAAGTGGAGGAGAGCATTTGCCGGGTGGCCCAGATGGGCCGCGCTGCCGGCATGCACCTGATAATCGCCACCCAGCGGCCCTCCGCCGACGTGATAACCGGACTTATGAAGGCCAACATCCCGTCCCGTATCGCCTTTGCCGTCTCCTCCGCCATGGAGAGCAGGATAATCCTGGACCAGGCGGGAGCGGAAAAACTGGTGGGCATGGGGGACATGCTCTTCTCTCCCGTGGGCTGCGGCAAGCCCACCCGTATCCAGGGGGCTTTCGTCTCCGACGAGGAGAGGGAAGATGTGATCCAGTTCATAAAGGAGGGGGCCGGCGTAACCAACCAGAACTCCGAAATAGAGGAGTTTATGAACAAGGCCGCCCAGGACAAGAATTCCCACGACAGCGACCGGGACGCCCATGAGGACAGCATTGCCGGAAGCTATGACGAGATGCTGCCCCAGGCTGTGGAAGTTGTGCTGGAGACCGGCTCCTGCTCCGTGTCAATGCTCCAGCGCCGGGTGAAGCTGGGCTATTCCAGGGCCGCCCGTATCGTGGACCAGATGGAGGAGCTGGGCATCGTTGGCCCCTATGAGGGGGCGAAGCCCCGGCAGGTAACCATAGACCGGGAGGGCTGGACCAATGTGCAGCACAACCTGGGCCTGATATCCGGCGAGGAGCCTCTGCTGCCCATAGGCGGCGCCTCTAATGAGGACGGAGCGGAAGAAGACATTTAAGCAAAAGAAGATATTTAAAAGGGGAGCGGCAGGGAGTGAATACCCCCTGCCGCCTTAGGTGAGGATATGTACGGATTTTTCCCGGAAATGGATGTCAGGGATGTGAACAAGATAAGCATCCTGGGCCTGGCCCATGTGGGAGACGGGGTGTACGAGCTTCTGGTGCGCAGCATGCTCTGCCAGAGCGGACATACAGCCCTGCTGGACCTGCACAAGAGCACCGTTAATATGGTGAAAGCTGCCGCCCAGGCTGCTGCTGCGGAAAAGCTGCTGGAGGTACTGGACGGGGACGAGCTGGCCATATACAAGCGCGGCCGCAACGCCCATGTTCACTCGGTGCCCAAAAACGCCGACATCGGCCAGTACCACGCAGCCACCGGGCTGGAAGCCCTTTTCGGCTGGCTCTATCTTCAGGGAAAACTGGAGAGAATAAACCGGCTTTTTGCCGTTGTGATGGAGAATTCAGACCATGCCACTTGACGCCATATATCTTTCGGCCCTTACCGGGGAGCTGAGAGAGAAGATCGAGGGGGGCAGGATCGACAGGGTGCAGCAGCCTGAGAGGGATATGCTGCTTATATCCCTGCGCTCAAAGGGAGAAAACCTCAAGCTGCTGCTGTCCGCCGGTACCGGCCGGGCCAGAGTGCAGCTTACGGAGAGCAATTTTGAGAATCCTGCGGAGCCGCCCATGTTCTGCATGCTGCTGAGAAAGCACCTGGTGGGAGCCAGGATAGTGTCCCTCCGCCAGCCGGACTGGGAGCGCATGCTGATAATAGAGCTGGAGGGCCATGACGAGATGGGCTTTGCTAGCCACAAGCTCCTTATTGCGGAGCTTATCGGCCGAAGCTCCAACATCATCCTGGTTGACGGGGACGGGCGCATAATCGACTGTATGCGCCGCATGGACTTTGCCGGGGATGCTCTGCGCCGGATGCTGCCGGGAATGATATACCGTCTGCCCCCTAAGCAGGACAAGCCCGCCCTTATGGACACGGAGGAAGAGCAGCGGAGGGAAATGATCGCCCGGGCTGATCTCAGCCAGGGCCTGGACAAATGGCTGCTGAACAGCTTCTCCGGCCTGTCGCCTCTGGTCTGCCGGGAGCTGGCTTTCCGCTGCTCCAACAGCCCGGAGACTTTGCCGGAGCTGCTGGGGGCTTTTGTGGACAGCGTAAAGGCCGGGGACCTGCACCCCTACATCCTATGGGAGGGGGACAAGCCGGCGGATTTTTCCTTCATGAAGATTGGCCAGTACGGCGAGGCCATGAGCTGCCGGGAAGAGGAGAGCTTTTCAAAGCTGCTGGACAGTTTCTATTCCCGCCGGGATAGGCTGGAGCAGCAGCGCCGCCGCAGCCACCAGCTGTATAAGTCCCTTAAAACGGTGAGGGACCGGCTGCAGCGGAAGCTGGCGGGGCAGAGGGAGGAACTGCGCCGGACGGAGGACCGGGACCAGGTGCGCAAGATGGCGGAGCTGGTCACCGCCAACATCTACAGGATAAAGAGAGGGGACAGGGTCCTGAGGTGCCAGGACTACTATGACCCGGACTGCGGGGAGATAGAGATAGCTCTGGACCCCTTGAAGACGCCGCAGCAGAACTCCGCCGCCATGTTCAAGGAATACAATAAGCTGAAGGCGGCCAGGAGCCATCTCACCCAGCTCATTGCCCAGGGAGAGACCCAGCTGGACTACCTCAACAGCGTGCTGGAGATGCTGAGCCTGTCCGAGACGGAGAAAGACATTTCCGATATCCGCCGGGAGCTGGAGGAGACAGGCTATATCCGCCGTCCATCCGGGGCTAAGCAGAGCCGGGTAAAGGCCCAGGCGCCCCTGAGCTTTCGGACCGACGACGGCTTTGAGGTGCTGGCAGGCCGCAGCAACATCCAGAACGACCAGCTGAGCACAAAGCTGGGCCGCCGCAGCGACTACTGGTTCCATACCCAGAAGCTCCACGGCAGCCATGTGCTCCTCCGCTGCGAGGACCGGGAACCGACGCCCCTGGCCATATCCCAGGCCGCCGCTATAGCCGCCTATTACTCCCAGGGCCGGGAGGGCGGAAAAATTGCGGTGGATTACACAATGCTGCGCAATGTGCGCAAGCCCTCCGGGGCCCTCCCCGGCAAGGTGATATACACCGATTACAGTACGGTCATGACCCAGGCAGACGAGGAGCTGGTGAAGCGCCTGGCCAAATGACTGTGGCTCCCGGGATAAACATTTCCCGGAAGAGCAGGAGAATAAAAGCATGATAAAAGCCAAGCCCGGACTTCATTCGTCCGGGCTTGGCTTTTATGTAAGTACAGCGGATATTCAGCTCAGGAGAAATACCTCCGCTTGCCGTCGGCAGGGGGGACATAGCCGATGGCCACCTGGGGGTTTATCTCTTTTATCAGCTCCAGCAGCTTGTCCACATCCGCCTCATCATTGAAAATGAGGTTGGCAAACTCCTTGCCGCCATGGACAAGAATGAGCCGGTAGTAATAGTAGGCGGGGCTGTCGTCGGGCTGACACTCGCTGATGCGGCAAAAGGCCCGCTCAATATGGTCGTAGGGGACATAGTACTTCTTGCCCAGGTCCTGATAGTACAGGCACAGCTCACCCAGCCTCACCCGGCCTATGGCCTGAGCGGACTGATAGTCAGCTACGTGCTCAGGGTCGTCGATGTGCTTTTTGTCTACTCCTTTGAATCTGAGCTTACCGAATCCAAACACGGTCCTTCTACCGCCTTTCTTTTAAAGATGCTTGCGGAATACCATTTTTCCGGGAGATTCCGGGCCAGAAGAGCGCCAAGGCATCCGGCTATGAAGCCCACGACTATTCCTCCCAGTACGTCGGAGGGGAAGTGGACCACCAGGTATATGCGGGAGATGCCCATAAGTATGGCAAAGATAAAGGCCGTCCAGCTGTAGCGTTTATTGCCGGTAAAGAACAGGGCGGTCATTGTGGAGAAGGCGGCGGTGGTGTGGCCGGAGGGGAAGCTCTTGTCGCTCTCCATGTGCTGGCCCATGATAAGCCATAGCTGATAAAACACACTGTTTTCATCCGCGTAGGGCCTGGGCCGGGCGATGACCACTTTCAAAAACAGGTTGGTGAACAGGGCTCCGATGGCAACGCCCAGAAGCATGGCGGCGCCGAAGCGGCGGGTGGGGCGAAAGAGTATCAGCGCCAGGGACAGCAGCACAAGGAATATGCCGTCTTTTCCCAACAGGGAAATGAACTCAAAAAAAGGCGAGCAGAAGCCGCCGGCCGCCTCATAAAGCCGGTGGACCAAAAGAGTGACGCTCTGGTCAAAAGCGGCAAAAGTGGTGTTGAGCCATTGAGCCGCAGCGGTGATTTCCATGGCTGTGTCCTCCAGAAGAGATTATGTGGGGGTATTTTATCACATTGCTTTGCTGATTGTCTACAGCTTTTGTATATTTGTCTCCCGCCGGCGCAAAATACAGTCAGAAACAGATATAGGAGGCAATACATGAAAAAAACGTTTATTTCTGCATTTCTGGTGGTCATGGCGGTATTGCTGTGCTCCGGCCTGGTATACCCGGCGATGGCGGCGGGCAGCGCCCCGGTGGCTGAAAACCTGGAGCTGCGCACCTTCAGGAACGTATCCGTCAGCGGACAGCTCAAGGCTTTTGACCCGGAAAACGACGTGGTGAAGTTTGAGATAAGCACTCAGCCCGTAAAGGGACATATAGAGCTGGCTGACGACGGAAGTTTCGTATATACTCCCAACCAGGACAAAAAGGGGAAGGACTATTTCGGCTACAGGGCCACAGACTCTGAGGGCAACGTGTCTCAGGAGGCCACGGTGATCATCCGCATAGACAAGCAGAAAAAGGATGTCAGCTATTCGGATATGAGCGGCAGCGCCGGGGAATATGCGGCGCTTCTGCTGAGCGAGGAGGGAGTGTTCACCGGGGAACAGATAGGCGGGGAATACTGCTTCTATCCAGACAAGGCGGTGAGCCGGGGTGAATTTCTCAGCATGTGTATGATAGTCTCCGATGAGCCCATAATTTCCGGGGTGATGAGCACCGGCTACAGCGATGACGAGGATATACCCGCCTGGATGAAGCCCTATGTGGCCACCACGGTCATGTGCGGCATGGACCGCATTGATGGGGAGAGCGACGCCTTCCAGCCCGACGCGGCCATTACCAAAACCGAGGCGGTAGTGATGCTCAACGAGGCTCTGGGCCTGAACGACGTGAACTATATCCAGCTGGATGAGACCCTGGCCCCGGAGACGGCCCAGGCCTGCGCCAATCTCAGCGCCTCGGGGATCATGGAAGACAGCCAGCTGGTGGAAGAGACTCTGAGCCGGATAGATGCGGCGGAGCTGCTGAGCAAAGCCCTGGAGCTTATGAGCCGCCGCTGACAGGCATAAAAAGAGAGGGTTTGTCCCTCTCTTTTTTGCCGTTTTTACCGGCTCATATCAGGCCGTCGAAAAACCTGAATTTCAGTTTCTTATACCAGGCCAGAGAAGCATAGGTCTCGTCCCGCAGAACCTCCAGCCGACTGAGGCAGGCCTCCAGCTCCTCCCGACTGTCCAGCCCGCGGCCGAAAAAGGCTTTCTGAGCCGCAGCCTGTATTTCTTCCGGCATGGCCGCACCGTAGCCGCATATGCGCTTTGCGCAGCGCCAGGCGGTGAGGGCGGCCTTGTTTTTCCCGGACCCAAGATTCTGCCTCCACAGTCGTCGCTTTATCCTGTAGCGCAAAAAGCCGGAGAGGAAGAGGAGAACCAGCAGGACAGCGGCCAACATCCAGGGACCGGGAGACCGGCGCTCCCGGGCTTCGGAGGGGGCGGAGTTCTCGGCGCCCTCTGTGGGCTGGGGCGAAGCCTCCTGTGCGGCGCCATCGTTCTGCCCGGAAGGGCTGGGCGATGCCGGCTGCTCCAGCTCCTCTTCGTCCAGTCCGCCCAGAGCGGGACCCTCATAGGAGCCGGGGGTCACTTCCACAGGCAGCCAGCCCAGACCGTCGATATATACTTCAGTCCAGGCGTGGGCGTTTTCTCCCAAAACCTGGGCAGCGGCGCCGGCTTCCGCCTCAAAGGCATAGCCCGCCACCATCCTGGCAGGCAGGCCCAGGGCCCGGTACATGGCCGTTGCGGCGGTGGCAAAATGTATGCAGTAGCCCTCGGTGGCCTGAGTGAAAAAGTACAGGGCATAGTCCTCGGAGGGATAGGGCTGGGTGTTGATATTATAGGGACAGCGGCTGCGCACGTATTCCGCCACCAGGGCAATGGTTTCATATACGCCGTCGCCGGAGAGGGAGTTCTGAGAGGCGAGCTCCTGAAGGGAGGCTCTGGTGCTGTCGGGAAGGGAGAGGTAGTTTGCATAGACGAATTGCCTGTATGAAAGCTCCATATCTCTCAGCTCGGAGGGCAGGGACAGGGATGAATAGCCGGAGTTATAGGTGAAAAAATCCACGCTGTACCGGGAGGAGCCGCCGCCGATCCCGGCCTCGGTGTCATAGTCCAAGGTGCTGTAGTAAGGGATATACATCACGGAGGGGTCGGCGGACTCAAGGCGTATTTCCATTTTACCCCCCACAGAGTTTTCGGAGGCGGCTATGGCCTGAGCGGAAAAAGCCGGGATGCGCTCTCCCGGGTAATCCGGGGCCTGGCTCCAGCCGGAGCCGGTATAAGAGCCGTAGGACCGGCTGCGCAAGTAGAAGTGTCCGCTCTGCGTGGAAGTGACGTACAATATCGTCTGGTCCAGGGAGGATTGCTCCGGGGTATCGGCCAAATCCAGGGTGTCGCCGCTCACATTCAGCTGCTCGCTCTGCTGCTCAGAAGGTTCTCCGGTTCCGTCAGACTCTGGTAAACGAGCGTTTACCAGAGAACTTTCACTGTCTTCCCTCAGCGAGGCGGTGAGTTCCTGGGTGAGCCCCTGGGCCAATTCCACCAGGCTCAGCTTCTGCTCCTCATAATTATAGTTGTCAGGGTTTTTGAACAGCAGCACCAGGCTGAGAAGCAGGGCCACGGGCAAAAGCAAAAACAGAAAACTCTTGCCGGCGTTCCCCTCAGGGGCGTTGACCCGTCCTGTGGACAGCAGCAGAAAGACAAAGGCACAGAGACAGAGCATCACCCATCCGGGCATCTTGCCGTACACCAGCAGGCAGAGAAAGACTATGGGCAGACTTATGAGCAGCGGCAGGAACACCCGGTCTTCCCGGGAGTTGAGGGTAAGGCCCATGAGCGCGGACAGGATAAAGCCTATAAAGAGCATGGCCTCCGTGTGGCTGAGCTCCGCGCCGTTATATACATAGCCGGAGGCCACGAAGCGGTTGTAGTAGGCTACGGCCATCCGATTGGCGATATCCTCGAACTGGGCCGACAGTATCTCGCTGCGGCCCTGATAAAACAGTATGGCAAGGGCCAGGCAGACCAGTATGCCCGGCAGGGAGAAACGCCAGAAGCTGAACATGAGCCAGCAAAACAGCACGGCCACTATCAGGAAGACCGGCAGGCGCTGGTCTGCGGTGAGGGAAAAGCTGTACATGATAAGATGAACCAGGGGGATGACCGCCATGAGCATAAGCAGCAGCGTGGACAGGCGGTTGAGGAACTTGTTCAATGCCAGCGCACCTCCCCGTTTTCTATATCGAAAATACGGCCGTAGCTGCCGCTGAGGGGAGGACATTTGGCCCGGGGCAGGGCCAGAAGCTGGAGCATGGCCCTGCGGCAGTCGGTCTCGTTGCTCACCTGGGCCGAGGCGCCGCCGAAAAAGATTATATGCTCGATATTCCAGCTGCAAAGGCGCAGAGACAGCCAGTAGAGATGGGACAGATCCAGCTCGCCGCTGCTGTGCAGCAAAACTGCGGTGCTGCTTTCCACCGGCTCCAAAGGCTCCCGCACTATAAGTTCGTCGGTTTTGGAGCTGAGCTTCCAGTGGATGGAGTTGATATTATCCCCGGGACGGTACTGGCGCAGTTCATGCTCCTCGGAATAGCCGCCGCCGGGCTTTGGCCGGAAGTTCTGGCTCACCGGGGGCAGGGACTCAAGGCTCGCCATATTCTCCGGGGCCTTGGGCCTGGGCATGACGGTGCATTTGGCCTGCCACTGGCCCTTGGGGCGCAGACGCAGCAGCCCGAGATAACTGACAAGCTGCTCATCCTCCAGGGAGCACAGCAGCGTGCCGCTGGAAGAGCTGGGCAGGCTTATCATGCTCTCACTGTCGTCCAGCAAGCCGTAGCGCAGGGGATAGCTGCTGCTCTCCCCGGTAAAGAGGTTGACCACCCGGACGGTGAAGCTGCAATAGCGCACCGGCAGCAGCCGGCGGTTTGAAAACTTTATGCTCAGCTCTGCCTTTTCCCCCAGGTTCACCCGTTCCGGCACCCGGCAGCTTATGCGCAGGGAGAGCATGGAGGGCAGGGACAGCAGCGTGAGGGCCGGGGGCAGAACTATGACCGCCCAGAGCAGGTAGCCGCCGAACCAGCCCACATAGGTGAGACTGAACAGGTAGGCCAGGCCGCAGAGAAAGAGGTACAGAAAGAAATTGAAAGTCAGCATGTTTATCGGATTTCCGGGGCGCGCACCGAGGAGAAGAGCTCTTCCACCACGGAACGCTGCTTTTTAAAGGACAGATTGTCACTGGCCCAGATGAGGCGGTGCTGGATAGCGTCGGCAAAGACGAAGCGTATGTCCGAGGGGACCACATAGTCCCGGCCCTGTATCCAGGCGGCGGCCTTGGCCAGGGCGGTCAGGGAGAGCGCGGCTCTGGGACTTGCGCCCTGGAGTATCCTGGAGTCGTTGCGGGTGGCGGTACAGAGCTTGACGATATAGTCGATGAGGCTGTCTTTTATATAGACATGCTCCGCCTCGGCGCAGATGCCTATAAGCTCCTGACGGCTGACCACCTGCTGCACCTGCTCCAGGCTTATGCCCTGCTGCTTGCGGCGTATCATCTCCGCCTCCGACTCCGGGTCGGGATAGCCCATGCTGAGACGTATCATGAACCTGTCCAGCTGGGAGTCCGGCAGCATCTGGGTACCCTTGGCGCCCACGGGATTCTGGGTGGCTATCACCATGAAGGGCTGGGGCACGGGATAAGTGACGTTGTCCACCGTCACCTCGCCCTCCTCCATGGCCTGCAGCAGGGCGGCCTGGGTCCTGCTTGTGGCCCGGTTCAGTTCGTCGGCCAGAAACAGGTTGCAGAGTATGGCTCCCCGCTGATAGCTCATCTTCCCGGTGTTTTTATCATATATGGAGAAGCCGGTTATATCCGAAGGCAGAACGTCCGGGGTGAACTGGACGCGGTTGTAGTCCAGGCCCAGGGCCCGGGAGAAAGCCAGGGCCATGGTGGTCTTGCCCACGCCGGGTATATCTTCCATGAGGATGTGGCCCCGCCCGAGTATGGCAAGGAGCATCTTGATTATTATCTCGTCCTTGCCCACGATGACTTTGCCCACCTCATAAACTATCTGTTTTGCGCTGCCTATGGAATTGATGGTCCTCATAGCACTCTCCGTATTTCCTGATAAAGTGATTGATAAAGATTATATCATGGCCGCCAGGCTCCTTCAAGCGGGGAATTACTTAATAAATACTTCATCAGCTGCTGACATATTGTGATAATATTACAGGCGTGTTATAATATAAATTCAGCGGAGCAAAAGTTAAGTATGCCTGTGTGCAGCTTAGGGGGGACGCTTATGGACACTTTCAAACTGGTTTCACAGTATCAGCCCACCGGCGACCAGCCGGAGGCTATAGACGCTCTGGTTTCCGGGATAGAAAACGGCATAGACGAGCAGGTGCTGCTGGGCGTCACCGGCTCGGGCAAGACCTTTACCATGGCAAACATCATTGCCAGGCTGAACAGGCCCACTCTGGTGCTGGCCCACAACAAGACCCTGGCGGCCCAGCTGTGCAGCGAGTTCAGGGAGTTCTTCCCGGAGAACGCCGTGGAATATTTCGTGTCCTACTACGACTATTACCAGCCCGAAGCCTATATAGCCCACACCGACACATTCATAGAAAAAGACTGCTCCATCAACGATGAGATCGAGCGGCTGCGCCACAGCGCCACATCCAGCCTCTTTGAGAGAAGAGACGTTATAGTGGTGGCTTCCGTTTCCTGTATCTACGGTCTGGGCGACCCTATAGACTATGCGAACATGGTCATTTCCCTGCGCCAGGGCCAGACCAGGGATTTTGACCAGCTGCTGAAAAAGCTCCTGGAGATTCGCTATGAGCGCAACGATATAGCCTTTGAAAGGAACATGTTCCGGGTCCGGGGCGATACTCTGGAGATATTCCCGGCCTATTCCAACGACAAGGCCATCAGAGTGGAGTTCTTCGGAGACGAGATAGACAGGATAAGCGAGATAAACGTGGTCACCGGGGAAGCCACCCGCTACCTCAGCCACGTTGCCATATACCCGGCCAGCCACTATGTCACCACCAAGGAGAAGATGGCCTCGGCCATCGAGCGCATCCGTAAGGAGTGCGACGAGCGGGTGCGGTATTTCCAGGAACAAAACCGCCTCATAGAAGCCCAGCGCATAAAGCAGCGCACTGACTACGACATTGAGATGATGCAGGAGCTGGGCTACTGCACCGGCATTGAGAACTATTCCCGGGTGATATCCGACCGGGCGCCGGGCAGCCCGCCCATGACTTTGCTGGACTATTTCCCCAAGGACTTCCTGCTCTTTGTGGACGAGAGCCACGTGACCTTGCCCCAGGTGCGGGCCATGTACCGGGGCGACAGGGCCAGGAAGGAGTCTCTGGTGGAATACGGTTTCCGCCTGCCCTCGGCCTTTGACAACAGGCCTTTGAAATTTGAAGAGTTCACGGAGCGTATACACCAGCGGGTTTATGTCTCCGCCACTCCCGGAGACTATGAGCGGGAGCGGGCCGGCCAGGTGGTGGAGCAGATAATCCGCCCCACAGGCCTGCTGGACCCGGAGATCTTCGTGCGTCCGGTGGAGGGGCAGATAGACGACCTTATCGGGGAGATAAACGGCCGTATCGCCAAGGGACAGCGCAGCCTGGTCACCACTCTCACCAAGAAAATGGCGGAGGATCTGACGGACTATCTTTCAAACTCCGGTATCCGCTGCCGCTATATGCACCATGATATCGGCACCATTGAGCGCATGGAGATAATCCGTGACCTGCGCCTGGGTGAGTTTGACGTGCTGGTTGGCATTAACCTGCTGAGAGAGGGCCTGGACATCCCGGAGGTGGGCCTGGTGGCCATACTGGATGCAGATAAGGAGGGCTTTTTGAGAAGCGAGACCAGCCTTATCCAGACCGTGGGCCGGGCCGCCAGAAACGCCGAGAGCCAGGTGATAATGTATGCCGACACCATAACTCCCTCCATGCGTGCCTGCATAAACGAGACCGCCCGGCGCCGGGAGAAGCAGATGGCCTACAACAAGGCCCACGGCATAGTTCCAAAGACAATAGTCAAGAGCGTGCGGGACCTTATCGAGATATCCACGGACACCAAGCCGGCGGCCCGCCGGGGCGACGGCACCAAGCTTACGGAGCGGGAGCGGAAGGAGCTCATCGCCAGTCTGGAGGACAAGATGCGCAAGGCGGCAAAGATGCTGGAATACGAGATCGCCGCCCAGCTCCGGGACGAGATAATCCGCCTTCGGGGAGAGAAGTGAGGTTTAAGGCAAATGAAGCTAATGATACTGGACGGCAACAGCATAGTGAACCGGGCCTTTTACGGGGTGCGGCCCCTCAACGCCCCCGACGGCAGGCCTACCAATGCGGTTTACGGCTTTCTTGCCATATTGCAGAAGCTCCTGGAGGAGCAGAAGCCGGAGGCGGTCTGCGTCAGCTTTGACCTGAAAGCCCCCACCTTCCGGCATAAGGAGTACGAGGGTTACAAAGCCCAGCGCAAGGCCATGCCGGAGGAGCTGGCAGAGCAGATACCCATGCTGAAGGAGACCCTGGACGCCATGGGCATACGCCGCTACGAGCTGGAGGGCTATGAGGCGGACGACATCCTGGGCACTGCCTCTGCCATATGCGAGAGAGACGGCTGGGACTGCGTTATCGTCACCGGGGACAAGGACAGCCTGCAGCTTATAAGCGACAAGACCAGCGTCTGCAACGTGAAGACCCGCATGGGACAGACCGAGACCATAGTCTATACCCCGGAGCGGTTCCGGGAGGAGTACGGCTTCGAGCCAAAGCTGATGGTGGACCTGAAGGCCCTGATGGGGGACAGCTCAGACAATATCCCCGGCGTCCCCGGCGTGGGGGAGAAGACCGCCATGGCTCTGGTGCAGAATTACGGCACAATAGAAAATATATACGCCAAGCTGGACAGCCTGGACGTGAAGGACAGCGTGAAGAAAAAGCTGGCCCAGGGAAAGGACAGTGCTGAGAAGTCCTACTGGCTGGCCACAATAGTCCGGGATGTTCCCCTGAAATTCAAGCCGGAAGAAAACCTCTGGGACAGGGATTATACCCCGGAGCTCTACGGTATATTCAAAAGCCTGGGCTTCAACAAGTTTATAGAGAAATGGGGCCTGGAGCCCGGCAGCGTACCTGCGGGGAACACCCAGGAGGCAAAGGGCCTGGAACACTGCGCTCCCCTTACGGCGGAGGAGACGGAAGAGCTCATCAAAGCTGTGAAGTCCGCCCCCTGGGTGGCTGTGTACAGCCTGGAGGGGCTGGATAGTCTGGAGATATGTGACGGGGAGAAAGTGTATGAAGCGGCCTGGAACCGCTGCGGAGAGAATTATGACCGCCTGCTTAGGGCCGTCTTCTCCCCGGAAGTTAAAAAGGCGGGCCACAATATAAAAGACCTGATGGGGCTGCTCATGAAAGAGGGCCTGTCCACCGAGGGCTTTGTCTTTGATACCGCCCTGGCGGCCTATCTGCTGGAGGCCACGGAGAGCGACTATGCCCCGGAGCGGATAAGCGTGAGATACGCCGGCCGGGAACTGAGCGGGGCGGAGGCCGTCTTCGCCCTGTACCCGACGCTGGACGCAAAAATGAAGGAACTGGGCATGGAAAAGCTCTACTACGATATAGAGCTGCCCCTGTGCCGGGTGCTCTCCGAGATGGAGGAGTCCGGCTTCTATGTGGACAGGAAGGCCCTATACGACTTCGGAGAGAGCCTGAACGCCGGGATAAACGCCCTGCAGGAGAGCATATGGAGCCATGCCGGCCATGAGTTCAACATCAATTCACCCAAGCAGCTGGGGGCGGTGCTCTTTGAAGAGCTGATGCTGCCCTACGGAAAAAAGACCAAGACAGGCTGGAGCACCAATGCGGATGTGCTGGAAAAACTCCAGGACAAACACCCCATAGTAAAAGAAGTCCTGGATTACCGCATGCTCACCAAACTGAAATCCACCTATGCCGAGGGACTTTTGAAGGTCATTAGCCAGGACGGGCGCATACACACCAGTTTTCAGATGACGGTGACCGCCACCGGGCGCCTGTCCTCCACAGAACCCAATCTCCAGAATATCCCGGTGAGGAAGGAGCTGGGGGCCCAGATACGCAACATGTTCGTGGCCGCCCCCGGGATGATGCTGGTTGACGCCGACTACAGTCAGATAGAGCTCAGGCTTCTGGCCCATATATCCGGGGACCAGGCTATGAAGGAAGCCTTCCTCAGCGGGGAGGATTTCCACACCGTCACGGCCTCCAAGGTCTTCGGCGTGCCGGTGGAGCAGGTGACCCCCACCCTGAGGAGTCGGGCCAAGGCGGTGAACTTCGGCATTGTCTACGGCATTTCCGCCTTCTCCCTGGCCCAGGACATCGGGGTGTACACCAATGAGGCCAAGGCCTATATGGACGCCTACCTGGAGAGATACCACGGCGTCAGGGATTATATGAAGAATATAGTTGAGAGCGCAAAGGAAAAGGGCTATGTCTCCACCATCTACGGCCGGCGGCGCTATCTGCCGGAACTGAAGAGCTCCAACTTCAACATGCGCAGCTTCGGCGAGCGGGTGGCTCTGAACATGCCGGTACAGGGCACGGCAGCGGATATAATCAAGCTGGCCATGGTGAACGTACACCGGCGGCTGAAGGAGACGGGCCTGAAAGCCCGGCTCATACTCCAGGTCCACGACGAACTTATAGTGGAGTGCCCCGGGGAAGAGGCGGAGCAGGTCCGGGATATCCTGACAGAGGAGATGGAGAACGCCGCCCATCTCAGCGTACCTCTGGTAGCCGAGGCCCATATCGGCCACAGCTGGGCGGAGGCCCACTGATATGAGCGTGAATATCGAGGATGCCAGGGAGGAGATGCTGGGGCAGATAGAGGAGATAGAAAAGCTCTGCTTCTCTGTGCCCTGGACCCTGGAGCAGCTGAGAAGCCAGCTTAAGGACCCGCAGCACGAGTTCATTGCCGCCCTGGACCCGGAGGGCCGGGTGCTGGGCTATGTGGGGATGATGTACGTGCTGGACGAGGGCTATATATCCAACGTGGCCGTGGCCCCGGAGGCCCGGCGCCGGGGGATAGGCCGGGCCCTGATAAGGGAGCTTATAGAGCGGGCGGCGGCTTTGAAACTGGCTTTCGTCACCCTGGAAGTGCGCTGCGGCAACGCCGCCGCTATAGCCCTATATGAAAAACAGGGCTTTGTGCCTGTGGGGAGAAGAAAGAACTACTATGATTTTCCCAGGGAAGATGCTATACTAATGACATATTTTTTGAAATGAGGCGCAGCTTTTGAAGATACTTGCTTTTGAATCCACCTGTGACGAGACCGCCGTGGCGGTGGTCGAGGACGGCAGGAAGATACTTACAGACCAGATTTTCTCCCAGGCCCAGCTCCACGCCGTCTACGGAGGAGTCGTGCCGGAGATCGCCTCCCGCTGTCACGTGGAGTCCATATCAATATTGAGCCAGCGGGCTATAGAGGCCGCCGGAATCACACGGAAAGATATCGACGCCGTGGCCGTTTCCTACGCCCCGGGACTTATCGGAGCGGTACTGGTAGGAGTGAACTTTGCCAAGGCCTGCGCCCTGGCTCTGAAAGTTCCCCTTATCCCGGTCCATCATATCCGGGGTCACATCGCCGCAAACTATCTGGCTTACCCAGAGCTGGAGCCGCCCTTCCTGTGCCTGGCCATATCCGGAGGCAACACCATGCTGGTGGACGTGCGCGGCTACACGGACATGGAGATCATCGGCAGCACCAGAGACGATGCGGCGGGGGAGTGCTTTGACAAGACCGCCAGAGTTCTGGGCCTGCCCTATCCCGGCGGCAAGCCCATAGACGAGCTGTCCCAGGGCGGAGATGACGGCATGTACCATTTCCCCATCTCCCACGTGGAGGGCAATCCCTATGACATGAGCTTTTCGGGGCTGAAGACCGCAGTGATAAACCTTGTCCACAACGCCCAGCAAAAGGGTGAGGAGCTGGACAGAAAGGGCCTTGCCGCTTCCTTTACCAAGGCCGTCAGCGACAGCCTGGTGCCCCGCACCATGATGGCGGCGGAAAACCTGGGCTATAAAAATATAGTGGTGGCCGGGGGCGTGGCCGCAAACTCCAGGATAAGGGCGGACTTTACTGCCGCCGCAAAGGAGAAAGGCTGCGAGCTGTTTGTGCCTCCCCTGAGACTCTGCGGAGACAACGGCGCCATGATAGGCGCCCAGGCCTACTACGAGTATCAGGCGGGAGTGACCGCAGGCAGCGAGCTCAACGCTTACGCCACCATGGATATATAAATTTAAAGGACAGGGGATTGCCGCATGGGCGTTCACGACGGGCACCGGGAGAGATTAAAAAGCAGATTCATGGAACATGGACTGGACAGCTTCAATGAGCTCAACGCCCTGGAGCTGCTGCTTTTCTATGCCATTCCCCGGAAGGACACCAATGTGATCGCCCACGCGCTGCTGGATAGATTCGGCAGCCTAAGCGGAGTCTTCGACGCAGGGACCCGGGAACTGATGGAGATCCCGGGTATAGGGGAGAATGCGGCCCTGCTTATTAAACTGGTGCCCCAGATGATGAAAAAGAGCCGGATGTCCAAAGTGAACGACATCCGCAGTTTCCGCAGCTCCGCCGAGATGGGACGCTTCCTTGTCCCCCGCTTTATGGACCAGCAGGAAGAAGTGGCTATGCTGCTGTGCCTGGACAGCCGCAAAAGTCTCATCAGCTGCGAGATATTGAACCGGGGCGTGGTGAATGCCGTGGATATCACGGTGCGGCGTATGGTGGAGCTGGCGCTGAAAAACAAGGCGGTCTCCCTTGTCTTGGCACATAATCACCCTGAGGGCATAGCTCTCCCATCCAGGGAGGACGAAGTATTCACCCACAAGGCTGGCGAGGCCCTGCGGCTGATGGGCATGGAGCTGCTGGACCACATTATAGTCGCCGGAGACAGATATTTTTCCATGCGGGATTCCGGGCTCTTCGGAAGGTTTTGACCTGAAATTATGTAAAC
>DVHY01000137.1 GCA_018711755.1 Candidatus Limivicinus faecipullorum
GCCCTGCTCGGGTCCCCCAGCCTCCTCAGCCGCAGGGAAAAAGGGGCTAAATTATCATTGCGGCAGATTGGAGAATGCCTCTATGCACGACCTGTCCACCGATATCCTGTCCCTCTCCGGGGAGGCTGCCCTGCTTATTCGCCGCAATCTGGTGTATTTTGCCAACTCCGCCGCCTGCCGTATTCTGGGCCAGGACTGCCTTGGAAAGTCCCTGAGATCCCTGCTGGGTCCCGGCGTGGCCGAGAGCCAGGCCTCCTCTTTTATCGTGGAAATCAGCATAGGCGGCAGCCAATATGCCGTCCGGGTCAACCGTTTCGAGGACAGCCAGCTGGTCTTCCTGCGCCAGTGCAGCAATTCTCCCCTGCTGCTCAACGACGCCCTCATCTTCTCCATGAGAAGCAGCCTGATGAATTTCAGCCTTTCGGCGGATATGCTCCGCACCCGGGCCGAAGATAAGGAGGATGCGGAGCTGCTTTGCGCCCTGCGCTCCATCACCCACAGCTATTACCGCATGATGCGGGTGCTCACCAACGCCTCCGCAGTGCTCTCCATCACCCAGGGCAGCCTCATCTTCTCCCCGGAGGAACTGGACGTGGCCCGTCTGGTCTCCGGCCTGGTGGAGACGGCCGCCATGCTCTCCCCCCAGGTGGAGCTGAAGCTCGTATGCGAGCAGGTGCAGCCCATCGTGGCCGACAGGCAGTTGGTGGAGCTGATAATCCTGAACCTGATATCCAACTGCCTGGTCCACGCCGTCGGCTGCACCCGGATCGCTCTCAGCCTCATGGGCACCAGGGACAGTCTCATTATCTCCGTGGACGACGACGGCTGCGGCATAGCCCCGGAGCAGCTGGGCAGCGTCTTCGACCGCTACTGCCACGGCTTCGACATGGGCAGCATGCTCTCCGGCGCCGGGCTGGGCCTCACCGTGGTCCGTTCCGCCGCCTGCCTCCACGGCGGCACGCTGCTGCTGGAGAGCCGCCAGGGGAAGGGCACTACGGTGCGGGTCTCCCTGAGCCGCCATATCAGCAGCTCTGTCCTGAAAAGCCCCGGAGAAGACCTGGAGCCCGGCATAAAGACCGTGCTCACCGGCCTGGCCGACTGCCTCCCCGACGAATGCTACACCGAAAAATATATGGACTGAGCTCCTGTTTTATATTGAACGTCTAAAAGGCTCTGCGTTTTTCCGCAGAGCCTTTTTTAACATCAGCCCCCTCAGGGCAGGTTCAGCCGGTACTTCAGCAGCAGCCGGGTGGGGATATAGAGTACCGCAAAGAACACCAGGGCGTACAGGAAAGCTCCCAGCAGTACCAGGTGTACCGCCGCCGGACCGCTGATATTCTGGGCGCTGTTGGCCATGAAGTCCAGCAGTCCCGCATTGCCGGTGAAGACCAGAAGCAGGGGCTGGAGTATGGACAGGGCCACGTTTATCGCAAAGAAGAACACTACGGACAGCAGCAGCTTGTGGTTGGAAAAGCTGTAGCCTATAGCCATGGCGCTGTAAAACTGCATGCAGGTAAAGCAGCAGGCGGCAAAGACGAGCGCCAGCAGTTCCAGGATGTAGGCTATGATATGCAGCAGGCCGAAGTCCAGGAGCTTAGCCCAGACCTCACCCATGACATAGCTGATTTCGGACCAGTCCACATCCATCAGGTCCAGGTTGCACAGGAACATCAGGACAAAAGCCAGCATACACACCAGCCAGGTCGCTACGAACCACACGGAGGAGACTATGAGCTTTGCAAAAATGTGTTCATCCACGCTCACCGGCAGGGTGAACATGAGATAGCCCTCGTCCCCCAGGAGGTTTTTCCTGAAGCGCTCTATGCACACCACCAGGGCCATGATGCACACTGCTATAAGCCCCGCCGCAAAGAGGAACATCACTATGCCGAAGAGCACCGTGAACCAGCCGTAATCCTGAAGATTTTCCATGCCCCTTATGGACAGGCCCGCCAGCACCGACAGTCCCAGGCATACCAATATAAAGGGGACCATGGTGCGCCCGCTGCCCTTGAACTCATGCTTTATAAGTTTGCCTAGCATTTGAATACCTCCCTGAAATACTCATCCACGCTCTTGCCATACTGCTGGCGTATATCGTCCACCGATGCCTGGAGAGCTATCTGGCCCTGGTTTATGAACAGCACCTCGTCCAGGACCTTCTCCACGTCGCTTATAAGGTGGGTGGAGATGAGCACCACCGCCTCCGGGTCATAGTTTCTGATTATCGTGTCCAGGATGTAGTCCCGTGTGGCCGGGTCCACACCGCCGATGGGCTCATCCAGCAGGTACAGCTTAGCCTTGCGGCTCATGACCATGATGAGCTGGACCTTCTCCTTGGTGCCCTTGGACATCTGTCTCAGCTTCTTTTTCCTGTCCAGGCCCAGGCGGTCCAGCATGGTCTCCGCCCGCTGCCGGTCAAAATCGGCATAGAAGTCCTGGAAGAAATCCATCAGCTGCTCCACATTCATCCACATGGGCATGCAGGTCTTGTCGGGCAGGTAGCTCACCAGAGCCTTGCTCTCCGGCCCCGGCTCCTCCCCGCATATCAGCACCTCCCCATGGCTGGGGCTCAGCAGGCCGTTGGCCAGTTTTATAAGGGTGGTCTTGCCGCTGCCGTTGGGGCCCAGCAGTCCCACTACCCGGCCGGGAGCTATGCTTATGTTCACATTCCTCAGCGCCTGGGTAGAGCCGAAGCTCTTGCCTAGGTCCCTGCACTCAAAGGTGGCCGTCATTGTTTATCCTCCTCTTTTCCCTCTTTTATCAGGTTTATTATCTCCTGAGGCGTATAGCCCAGTTTCTCCATGTTCTCCATAAACCCCAAAATGTACTGCCGGGCCATGGCCTTTTTTGCCTCCATTATTACCTCCATGTCCTCCGTCACAAAACGTCCGCTGCTGCGCTGGGAAAATACCAGGCCCTCCCGCTCCAGCTCCTGGAACGCCCGCTGCATTGTGTTGGGGTTCACCTTGGCCTCCGCCGCCAGGTCCCTCACCGTGCTCAGCTTCTCCCCGGGCGGCAGCTGCCCCGACACTATGCTCAGCTTTATCTTATCCACCAGCTGACTGTATATGGGCATGTCGTTGTTGAACGTCCAGTCCATGTCATCCCTCCTTTGTGTTATTGTATTAAGCGATTAGTACAATAACACAGCTCTGCCCGTTTGTCAATAGAGCGGCGAAATTTTTTTGAAAAAAGTTTGCGGGCAGTCGCGTCGGTCCCATGTATCCTCCAAGACAGCTTTTCCCCTCTGCATCTGGGGGCTTGACTTCGCTGTTGGCATCGTTCACAATATATGCAAGGTATGAAAAAGCATACAGGAGGTGGAAACATGCCAAAGCCCATATCCAAGGGCGGGGAGAAAAATCTTATCACCCGGCGGCTTATTCAGCTGCGCAGGCTCAGGGGCCTGTCCCAGCGGCAGCTGGCCGCCCGCCTTCAGCTGGAGGGCTATGACATGGACAAGAATGTGATAACCCGGATAGAGACCGGGAATCGCTATGTGACGGATATCTAGCTGGCGGCTCTGTGTAAAGTGCTGGATGTCTCCTGCGGCTATCTGCTGTACGGGGACGAGGAAGTATAAAGGCCGGCTGTGTTTACAGCCGGCCTTTGGTATGGTTATGAACTTTTCTCAGTCAGAGCAGTGCTCGCAGCTCTGCACCTTGAACTTCTCCGGGTCGTAGGCTATGCCGTGCTTGTCGTAGTAGTCCTTCACCGCCGCCTGTACGGCCTCCTCGGCCAGCACGGAGCAGTGTATCTTCTGGGGGGGCAGACCGTCCAGGGCCTCTACCACAGCCTGGTTTGAAAGCTGCAAAGCCTCCTCCACAGGCTTGCCCTTGATGAGCTCGGTGGCCATGGAGCTGGTGGCTATGGCGCTGCCGCAGCCGAAGGTGTTGAACTTGCAGTCGGTGATGATGCCGTCTTTCACCTTTATATACATACGCATTATATCGCCGCACTTGGCGTTGCCCACTTCGCCTATGCCGTCGGCGTCATCCATCTTGCCCACGTTCCGGGGATTCTGGAAATGGTCCATGACCTTGTCGCTGTAAAGTGCCATTATATTTTCCTCCTGTATATCTGGTGTTGTCTATTTATATGAGATGGGGCCTCTGGCCCTTCTCCAGCTCGTCCCACACCGGGGACATGTTCCGCAGGTACTCCACCACCTGGGGCACCACCTTGCAGATGTGGTCTATCTCCTCCATGGTGTTGTACTCGCCGATGGACAGGCGCAGGGAGCCGTGGGCCACCTCGTGGGGCAGGCCCAGGGCCAGCAGCACGTGGCTGGGGTCCAGGGAGCCGGAGGTGCAGGCGCTGCCGGAGGAGGCGCAGATGCCCTTGGCGTCCAGCATCAGCAGCAGGCTCTCCCCTTCTATGCCCTCAAAGCACATGTTCACGGTGCCGGGCACATGGTGCTCCAGGCTGCCGTTTATCTTGCTGTGGGGTATTTTGGACAGCTCCGCAAAGAGCTTGTCCCTCATGGCTATCATCTTTTTGCTGTCGGCTTCCATATTGTCCACCGACTCCTTGAGAGCCGCCGCCATGGCCACGATGCCCGCCACGTTCTCGGTGCCGGCCCGCTTGCCCCGCTCCTGGGCGCCGCCCTCTATCAGATTGAAGAGGGGGATGTTCTTGCGCACGTACAGGGCGCCCACGCCCTTGGGGGCATGGAACTTGTGGCCGGAGATGGACAGCATGTCTATATTCATTTTCTCCACATCTATGGGCATGTGGCCTGCGGCCTGGACGGCGTCGCAGTGGAAGGGGATGCCCTTCTCCCGGCAGAGGGCGCCTATCTCCTCCACGGGCTGGACGGTGCCTATCTCGTTGTTTGCAAACATGATGGTCACCAGGCAGGTGTCCTCCCGGATGGCGGCCTTCAGGTCCTCGATGCGCACCACGCCGTCCTCATGGACGTCCAGCAGCGTCACATCAAAGCCCTCTTTCTCCAGGCGCTTGAGAGTGTGGAGCACGGCGTGGTGCTCGAACTTGGTGGATATCAGGTGCTTTTTGCCCTTGCGCGCCCCCACCCGGGCAGCAGACATGATGGCCTGATTGTCCGCCTCGCTGCCGCCGGAGGTAAAGTATATCTCCTTGGGGCTGGCGGCGCCCAGGCACTCCGCCACGGTGGCTCTGGCCTGGGCCAGGGCCTCGGCGGCTCTCTGGGCAAAGCCGTACAGGCTGGAGGGATTTCCGTAATCCTCGGTGAGGAAAGGCATCATGGCGTTCAGCGCAGTCTTGCTGACGCTGGTGGTGGCTGCGTTATCAGCATACACGAACATATTTATATCTCCATTTCCTTTATTATTTCCTATCATTCTACTGGGAATTATACCACAGCCCTATTATTTGTCAATGGGCTTTTTCCACTTTTCCCCGCTGAGCAGGTCTTTCAGGGTGACTGTATCCAGGTAGCTGTTGGTGATGTCGTCCAGTTCCTTCCACATAGGGGCCGTCATGCACACCCCGGCCAGCTCGCAGCAGACTCCCCCGGACTTGATGCAGGACACCGGGGCCAGATTGTCCTCTATGCAGCGGAGTATCTCCCCCACGGTGTAATCCTCCGGCGGCCGGTTGAGCTTATAGCCCCCCTCTTTGCCCCGGGTGCTGCTGAGCAGCTCCGCCTTTTTCAGCTGCCCCACTATCATCTCCAGATATTTCATGGAGTAGCCCTGGCGGTCGGCCACGGTCTTCAGGGAGATATAGCCCTCCTCCCGGTGCTGGGCCAGGTCCAGCATCACCTGCAAGGCGTAACGCCCCTTGCTGGTTATATTCAAAGGCTCGCCTCCTTCTTTGGTATTTCCTACTGTTTTAATATACCATAAGTTTTATAGGAATTAAAGTCCCTTTCCCCCTTTATTTTTCCCGAAGAGGTCTTTTCGGCGTGCAAAAATTGCACATCAAAAGCAAAATTTCCTCTTGCTTTATCTCGCTAATGTGTTATTATACTACCGTGATAAAAACCTGTATGGAGGATATGAAAAATGAAAAAACTGCTTGCTCTTCTCCTGGCTCTGTCCATGGTATTTGCCCTCTGCGCCTGCGGCGGCTCCGGCGAGCCCGCTGCCGATACTGCCGATGATACCGCCGAGGCTCCTGCCGATGACGCTGCTGCCGACAGCGACCTGGCCTATGTCCAGGGCAAGGGCAGCCTCATCGTAGGCATCACCGACTTTGCCCCCATGGACTACAAGGATGCCAACGGCGAATGGATAGGCTTTGACGCAGACATGGCCAAGGCCTTTGCCGAGAGCCTGGGCGTGTCCGTGGAGTTCATCGAGATAGACTGGGACAACAAGATACTGGAGCTGGACTCCAAAAGCATCGACGCCGTATGGAACGGCATGACCCTCACCGACGAGGTGCTCAATTCCATGGAGTGCTCCAATCCCTACTGCAAGAACGCCCAGGTAGTGGTCGTGAAGTCCGAGGTGGCCGACCAGTACCAGGATACTGAAAGCCTCAGCGGCCTGGCTTTTGCCGTGGAAGCCGGTTCCGCCGGTGAGTCCGCCGTGAAGGACCTGGGTATTGAGGACTACACCGCCGTGCCCACCCAGGCCGACGCCCTGATGAACGTTGCCGCCGGTACCGCCGACGCCTGCGTCATCGACCTGCTCATGGCCGGCGCCATGATAGGCGAGGGCACCAGCTACGACCAGCTCACTTACACCGTCTCCCTCACCGAAGAAAATTACGGCGTGGGCTTCCGCAAGGGCAGCGACCTGGCCGCCGCCTTCAATGAGTTCTATGCCGCCGCCTTTGCCGATGGCACTGTGGAAGAGATCGCCACCACCTACGGCGTGCAGGAATCCATAGTTGCAGAATAAGGAAAGTTCCTGTATAATAAAATAGCTTGCTAAATCGTTAAGCAGAGGGAGCACCGCTCCCTCTGCTTGCGGACTGTCTTGAAACATTTTACCCTATACATACAAAGTGAGGTCAGCCATGTTCCAGACCGTTGTAATGAGCCTGAACGAGGGCTTTGTCAAATCCCTGGAGATCTTCATACTCACCCTGCTGGGGGCCATACCCCTGGGGCTTATAATGTCCTTCGGCTCCATGAGCAGCTTCAAACCCCTCAACGGTTTTGTGCGCACGGTGGTGTGGATATTCCGGGGCTCCCCTTTGATGATACAGCTGCTGCTTATCTACTACGCCCCCGGCATGATGGGCTACAACATCTGGGGCACAGGCTCCTCCGGCCGCTTTGCCGCCGCCATGGCCGCCTTTATCCTCAACTATGCCTGCTACTTCTCGGAGATATTCCGGGGCGGCATAGAGAGCATACCCCGGGGCCAGAAGGAGGCGGGCCAGGTGCTGGGCATGACCGGCACCCAGATATTCTTCAAGGTCACCCTGCTCCAGGTCATAAAGCGCATAGTGCCCCCCATGGGCAACGAGATAATCACCCTGGTGAAGGACACCTCCCTGGTACGTGTCATCTCCGTGTACGAGGTGATGTGGAACGGCCAGGCTTTCATCAAGTCCTCCGGGCTCATCTGGCCGCTGTTTTTCACCGCCGTCTACTACCTGGCCTTCAACGGCCTGCTGACCATACTCTTCGGCTGGCTGGAAAAGAAGCTGGACTATTTCAAGGTTTAAGGGGGCTGCGCCATGGCACTGCTTGAAGTTACCGATCTCCATAAGAATTTTGACCAGCTCCAGGTCCTGAAAGGCATCAGCTTCTCCCTGGAAAAGGGGCAGACTCTGTCCGTTATCGGCCCCTCCGGCGGCGGCAAGACCACCCTTCTCCGCTGCCTCAACTTCCTGGAAATGCCCAGCGCCGGGAAAATAGCCATAAACGACGATAAGGGCAGCCATGTGCTCTTTGACGGCAGCGCCGGGAAAGAGCTGAAGGCCGCCCAGATACGGGAGAACCGCCTCCACTTCGGCCTGGTGTTCCAGAGCTTCAACCTCTTCCCCCAGTACACCGCCCTGCAGAACGTGTCCCTGGCCCCCCAGCTGCGGGCCAAGGGCAAGGAGGACAGGAAAGCCCAGCTCCAGGCCATAGAGGAAAAGAGCGTGGACCTGCTGCGCCGTGTGGGTCTGGGGGACAAGCTGAACTACTACCCCCACCAGCTCTCCGGCGGCCAGCAGCAGCGGGTGGCCATAGCCCGGGCTCTGGCCCTCACCCCCGACGTGCTCTTCTTCGACGAGCCCACCTCGGCCCTGGACCCGGAGCTCACCGGGGAGGTGCTGAGCGTCATCCGCCAGCTGGCCCAGGAGAACATGACCATGGTGGTGGTCACCCACGAGATGGGCTTTGCCCAGGCGGTGTCCGACCAGGTGCTGTTCATTGACGGCGGCGTCATCGTGGAGCAGGGCCCGCCGGAGCAGGTGCTGGGCGCCCCCGCCGAGGAGCGCACCCGGCAGTTCCTCCGAGGCTTTGCAAAAGACTGATATACATGAAAGGCCCCCGGGTCGGTACGGACCGTTCCGTGCTGACCCGGGGGCTTTTATCGTTTTATTCCGCGCTCTCCAGGCGGCGGGATATGTAGTCCTCCACTTCTCCTACTTCCAGGCCCAGGGCGGTGGCCAGCTCCCCGTGGAGCATGTCCCTAGCCCGCTTCATTATGGCCTCGGCCCGGCTGCTCTTGGTCTTGCGCTGGGACATCCTGCTGCTCAGGCCCTTGACTATGCTCACCAGAGCCTCGCAGCTGTGCTGCTTGAAAAGCTCCTTATAAAAGGCGTCCACATGGTTGAAGCGGTTGTCGCTGCATATAGCCGGCTGGATATCGGGTATGCTGTCGATAAAAGCCTCCGCCGCCGCCCGGCTCATCACCGGGCGCATAAAAGCCTTGGTATCTACCGGGGCAAAGTAGGTGCCGCTGCCTATCAGGGGCCTGAGATAGTAATACAGTTTCCCGTCCCCCGACTCCAGGGGCGCTATCTTCTCTACGGTGCAGACGCCGTTTTCCCCGTATATTATTTTTTCTCCTATCTCATACATTATAAAATACCCCTATGTTAATTCTCATGTCTATATATTACAACAAACCGGGAGAAATTTCCAACATTATTTTCAATTTATTAAAGATTTTTCCCGGTATTCTGATAACATTAACTTTTAAAAAATGCTTTGCCTTGTTGTGCCCGGGGATTTTTGATGCTATAATTATGTCTACCCAATTTTTCTTGCAGAGGCCGATATGAAACTGTATTTCAGAGGACACGACTACAAATACGCCGCCGAGCAGATGCTGCTGACCATGTTCCCCCAGGAGCGGCCGGAGTATCCCCGGGGCGCGCCGGAGGGGGACCGGATGGAGCTGAGCCTCAGCTCCGGCGGGCGTTACACCACCGCCCTCTGCTCCCTGTACCGGGGCGGGCAGCTGTACCGCAGCCGGGCGGCGGCGGAGATCCCGGCGGAGCTGGGAGACCTGGAGGCGGACAGGATACGCCAGAGGCTCATTAAAAACGCCATGTACCGCTCCGCATTGAAAAGCGGGGTGAAGAAGCCCGCCTGGGGCGCCCTCACCGGGGTGCGGCCGGGAAAGCTCCTGGAGGCCAAGCTCTCCTCCGGCATGGGAGAGGAACAGGCTCTGAGGCAGTTTGTCCGGGAATACGACGTGAGCCCGGAGCGCGCCGCCCTGTGTCTGGACACCAGCCGGGAGACCATGAAGGCCGCCGCCTCCCTGGGGCCCCGGGACGTCTGTCTCTATGTGGGCATACCCTTCTGCCCCACCCGCTGCGCCTATTGCAGCTTCGTGAGCCAGTCGGTGGAGAAGAGCATGAAGCTGATAGCTCCCTTCCACGCCGCTTTGCACAAGGAGCTGAAGGCCACGGCGGAGCAGCTGAGAGAGCTGGGGCTCACTCCCGTGTCCATATACATGGGGGGCGGCACCCCCACCACCCTCAGCGCCGGGCAGCTGGATGAGCTCTGCTCCTGGATAGAGGAGGAATTTGACCTGTCCTCCCTGCGGGAGTACACCGTGGAGGCCGGCAGGCCCGACACCATAACCCAGGAGAAGCTCCTGGTCCTGGGCCGCCACGGGGTGGACCGGCTCAGCGTCAATCCCCAGACTATGGAGGACTCCGTGCTGGAGCTCATAGGCCGCAGGCACACGGCGGCGGACATAATCAAAGCCCTGGAGCTGGTGCGCTCCTCAGGCGGCTTTGCCGTGAACATGGACCTTATAGCCGGCCTGCCCGGGGACAGCGTCCCCGGCTTTCAAAGCAGCCTGGAAAAGCTGCTCTCCCTGGAGCCGGAGAATATCACGGTGCATACCCTGTCTCTCAAAAAAGGCTCCCGCATCACCCTGGAGGGCAGCCCCCTGCCCTCGGCGGAGGAGGTCTCCGCCATGCTGGACTATGCCGGAGAGCGGCTGAGAGCCCGGGCTTACAGCCCCTATTACCTGTACCGGCAGAAGTTCATGTCCGGGGGCTTCGAGAACCTGGGCTGGGCCAAGCCCGGATATGTGAATCTGTACAACATCTGTATAATGGAGGAGCTGTGCAGCATCATCGCCCTGGGAGGCGGCGGCTCCACCAAGCTGATACGCCCGGACCAGGGGCGGAACATACGCCTCATGGCCCCGAAATATCCGCTGGAATATATAGAGAATATAGACAAGACCTGCGGAGATAAAATTAAAATAGCCGAATTTTACAGGGAATTTCTACTTCGGGAGGACTGATTATGAAGTACCAGTTGGAAGACATCAACTTCAGGACCGTATCTGACCCTGCGGCCTTTATGGCCGAGAGCGACGAGGCCTACCGGCACAAGGTGAAGCAGGCGGCAGACCTTATAGCGGCCAACAGGAAGCGCAGCCCCATCGTGCTGCTCTCCGGCCCCTCCGGCTCCGGCAAGACCACCACCTCCATGAAGATCGCCGAGGAGCTGAACCGCCGGGGAATAAACACCCACTATGTGGCTCTGGACGACTACTTCAAGACCATTGACGAGAACAGCCCCCGCACCGCCGACGGACAGCTGGACCTGGAGTCGCCTCTGTGTGTGGATATGGAGCTGCTCAACCGGCACTTCGAGATGCTCAGCCGGGGAGAACGGGTGTTCATCCCCAAGTACGAGTTCTCCCGGCGCATGCGTGTCCAGGAGCCCTCCAAGTCCATAAAGCTGAAAGGGGACGAGGTGGTCATCTTCGAGGGCATCCACGCCCTCAACAGCAGCATCACCGATGTACACCCGGAGGCCTTCAAGCTGTATATCTCCGCCCGCAGCGACGTGGAGTTCCAGGGGCAGATAGTCTTCAAGCGCACCTGGTTCCGCCTGGTGCGCCGCCTGGTGCGGGATTACAATTTCCGGGGCTCCGATGCGGCGGAGACCATGAGCATGTGGGCCAATGTCCGCCACGGTGAAAAGCTGTATATCTCCCCCTTCAAGGACAAGGCGGACTTCCAGTTCGACACCGCCGCCCCCTATGAGCCCGCAGTATTCAACCGCACCGCCACGGAGCTTTTCAAGTCCGTGCCTGAGGGCATAGAACGCTTCGAGGAGCTGAGGGCCGTGCTTCCCGCCTTGCAGCTCTTCGGGGAGATAGACGAAAGCCTGGTGGCCCCCGACGCCCTCATCCGGGAGTTCATCGGCGGCGGCATATACGAGTACTGAGAGCTTTTATTCGGAGGAGGGTTTACGGTGAAGGATTTTCTCACGACCCTGGCAATATGGATAGTCATAATGTTCGTCGGGCTGTTCTTCTTCGGGAATTTTTTCCTCTCCGGGCGGCACATCTACGGCGCCACCCTGGTATTCTCTTTTGTCCCGGCTATCATCACCTACATCTTCTGCCGCCAGTCCGAGGAGCTGGATGCTCTCCGGGAACGGGTGAAAAAGCTGGAAGAAGCATTCTCCCAGGAAAAGGAGGCCGGTGCTGAGCCCGGCGGCCAGGAGGCGAAGCAGCCGGAGGCCGGGGCAGAAAAGCCCTGAGCTTGTGGTAATATCTGGTTTGACAGGCAGCCATACTCTGTGGTATCTTTATAATGTATAAATATATGTTTTCGACTGGATGCCGGGTTCTTTCCGCAGCCGTCAAAGATCCGGAAACAATCTGGAAAAGGAACCTCGGTAAAGGAGAAGAGGCATGAAAAAGAAAATTATAGCCATGACCCTGTACATAGCCCTGCTGCTGACTTCCCTCATCCCCGTCACTGCTCTGGCAGTGGGAGATGAGGGGGATGGCACGGGCCCCTCAGTCCGCTCCGCCACAGAATTGAGCATTAGCGGCGTATCCCTGGCCCCCAAGACCTATGACGGCAAGACCGACGGCACGGTGGAAAGCGTGAGCTTCTCCAGCACAGACGATTCTGTAACAGCTCCCACCCTCACGCCGGGCGTTGACTACACCGCCACGGTGGAATATGACAGCGCCAATGCGGGCGATAACAGGACTGCCACCGTCACCGTGATGCTGAAAAACCCCAACTATACCTTTAGTAATGGCAGTACGACTACATATATACAGAAAAATCAGACGATAAGCCACTTGCCTGTGGCACTGGATTGGGGAAGCACCAGCTTCTTCTATGACGGCACGGAGAAGAGCGTCTTCGCCGCCATCACCAACTTGGTGGGTGACGACCAGGTCAGCCTGATTTACGGCGGCACCACCAGCGCCACCGAAGCAAGGGCGGATAATTACACCGCCAGCGTCACCGATCTGGAGGGCGCCGACGCCGGCAATTACACTCTGACCGGCGTGACCAACCTAAGCCAGGAATGGAGCATCAAAATTGATATCAGCTCTTTTACTGTCTCTTGCGATTTAACGTCATCCCCTCTTACTTATACCGGCCAAAGTTGCGAACCCGACTCCTACTTGATCACTGTTTACGATTCTTCTTCAAATTCTCTGAATCCCGACACGGACTACACACTGAGTTACGCGAATAATGTCAATGCAGGTGATGATGCCAAAGTCATTGTCACCGGCACAGGCAAGTACGCCGGCATAGCCGAGGGATTCTTTACAATTCTTCCCGCCAAGCTGAGCATCGGAGATGTGACCCTGGCCACCAAGACCTATGACGGCAAGACCGGCGGCACGGTCACCGACGTGAGCTTTACTGGAGTGCCACCAGAGCAGACCCTCAAGCTGGGCGTTGACTACACCGCCACGGTGGAGTATGACAGCGCCGATGCGGGAGATGGCAAAACCGCCACCGTCACCGTGACGCTGAAAAACTCCAACTACAGCCTGAAGGTAAACACCTTTACTCTCCCAAACCAGACCATAGAGAAAGCCGACTATGAGGGCAATAAAACTGCCGACGGCTATATCGTGGCGGACAGCAGCCTTCATTCCGTCAAGCTGCCAGACATCCCCGAGGGGGCCAGCTACGGCAAGCCCGAATATTCCGGCGGCGACGATGCCGTGACCAGTTTGAGCATTACGGACGGCATACTGCACTACAGCGGCGGCAGCATTACGTCAGGCAGCAAATACACCGTCACTGTGCCGGTGGCTGGCGGCAACAATTATGAAGACTATGATATCACCGTCAGCCTCACCGGCAGCGACAATGTGGTGCTCAGCGGAGAGCCCACTCTGAGCAGCGACACCATCACCTACGGACAGAAGCTGAGCGACATCACCCTCTCCGGCTCCATGTATGCGGGAGCCACCCAGGTGAGCGGCGTCTTTACCTGGAACGCCCCCAATACCATGCCGGGAGCGGGAACTTATCCGGCCCAGTGGACATTCACTTCCAATGAAGGCACTGCCACGGACAGCACCCAAATCACCGTTAAGCAGCGGCCCGTGGAGCTGGATTGGGGAACCACCGTCTTCACCTATGACGGCGAACCCCATTCCGTATCCGCCACTATCAGCAATGTGGTGGGGAACGACGATGTGCAGCCGGTCTACGGCGGGACCACCAGCGCCACTGACATAGAGACCTATACCGCCACTGTCACCGGCCTCAATGGCACCAACGCCGGCAATTACACTTTGGTGGGAGTGAGCAACGTCAGCCAGGAATGGAGTATCAAGTCCCCCGTTACCCTGGTCAGCAGCGTGACCATGAGCCGCAGCAGCCTGCGTATATACGAGGGCAAGAGCTACAGCCTCAGCGCTGCGGTCTCTCCGGCAGATGCCACGGACAAGAGCCTGTACTGGGGCAGCAGTAACCCGGATATAGCCACTGTGGACCAGAACGGTAAGGTCACCGGCAAGGCCCCCGGCGTCTGCACCATATTCGCCCAGGCTCAGGACGGCAGCAAGGTATTTGCCGCCTGCTCCGTGCGGGTGCTGCACTGGTACCCCGGCGCCACACCCATCACTGGGGACAGCTCCCACCTGGGGCTGTGGATAGGTGTGCTGGCGGTGAGCGCCTGCGCAATAGGTGCAGCAGCCTTTATCCTGATAAAGAAGCGGAAGAGCAAATAAAGGATAAATAATTATTAAATCCTGAAGGCTGCCCGCAGGAAACTGCTGGCAGCCTTTACCATGTCTGTCCATTCTTCACTCCTCACTCTTCACTGGAATAAAAATCCCTCAGGCCGACGGCCTGAGGGATTTTTATTGCTTATTTGGCGTTTTACTTGAAGTTATGGGCATCCTGAAGCACCATTTCCTTGACCTTCAGCAGACGCACCTTGGTGGAGTTCTCGTTCTCCTCCAGCTTCATGGCGATATACTTTATGTTCTCCTCCAGTTCAGGTATCATCACGTACTCCAGCGCGTTGACCCGGCGGCGGGTCTTTTCTATCTCCTCCGCCAGCAGCTGCATGGTCTTTTCCACCTGAGCCAGCTCCAGCATGTCCTGGAACACTCTGGCCATTTTATCCAAAGCGTCGTCCAGCTCGCCGGAGGTCTGGGCGAAACCGTAGGGGTATATCTCGGATGGGTCGTTGTTCTTGGTCCGGAAACTGTAGAGCGGCACATTGACGCTCATCACGTTCTTGTACTTCAAGCCCAGCTCAACACTCTGCCTGGGGTAGAGCAGCGCCTGCTCCAGCATTTCGGGGGACATGATGGCGCTGGCCACCTGCAATGAGGCAAAGGCCCCTGTCAGCCCCTCCTCCACCTTGGTACGCAGCTCCTTGTTGAGCTTCACCACATCCATGAACTGGCGCATCAGCTCGTCCCGCTTGTCTTTCAGGAGCTTGTGGCCCCGGCGGGCGGTCTTTAGTCTGCCCTTGAGCTGTTTGAGCACCATTCTGGTGGGGGTTATCGCAGTGCCTGCCAAAAAGCATCACCTCCGTTTAGAATAATTAGAAGTCCTACTTTCCGGGCAGGTCTCATTTCTTGGGCATGTACTTCTCTATCATCTCGGGCTTGACACGCTTCAGCTCACGGCGGGGCAGGATGCTCAGCAGCTCCCAGCCCAGATCCAGAGTCTCCTGAATGCTGCGGTTGGTGGTGTTGCCCTGGGATACGTAGCGCTTTTCAAACTCGTCGGCAAACTTGGCAAAGAGCTTGTCGTCCTCAGACAGGGCGGCCTCGCCCAGTATGGTCATAAGCTCCTTTGCGTCCTTGCCTCGGGAGTAGCCGGCAAAGAGCTGGTTCATGGTGCCGGCATGGTCCTCACGGGTCTTGCCTTCGCCTATGCCCTTGTCCTTCAGACGGCTCAGAGAGGGCAGCACGTCCACAGGGGGAACTATGCCCTTGCGGTGCAGTTCACGGCTGAGGATTATCTGGCCCTCGGTGATGTAGCCGGTGAGGTCGGGGATGGGGTGGGTCTTGTCGTCCTCGGGCATGGTGAGGATGGGGATCATGGTGATGGAGCCCTTCTTGCCCTGGCGGCGTCCTGCCCGCTCGTACATAGTGGCAAGGTCAGTATACAGGTAGCCGGGATAGCCCCGGCGGCCGGGAACTTCCTTCTTTGCGGCGGAGACCTCGCGGAGGGCCTCGGCATAGTTGGTTATATCGGTGAGGATGACCAGCACCTGCATGCCCTTCTCAAAGGCCAGGTACTCGGCGGCGGTGAGGGCCACACGGGGGGTGGCTATACGCTCAACGGCGGGGTCGTTGGCCAGGTTGGAGAAGACCACGGTGCGGTCGATGGCGCCGGTGCGGCGGAAGTCGTTGATGAAGTACTCGGACTCCTCAAAGGTGATGCCTATGGCGGCAAACACCACGGCGAAGGTCTCGTCGTCCCCCAGGACTCTGGCCTGGCGGGCTATCTGGGCGGCCAGGGCGGCGTGGGGCAGACCGGAGCAGGAGAAGATGGGCAGCTTCTGGCCGCGGACCAGGGTGTTCAGGCCGTCAATGGTGGACACGCCGGTCTGTATGAACTCGGCGGGGTAGGCCCGGGCTGCCGGGTTCATGGGCAGGCCGTTGATGTCTATGTGAGCTTCGGCCAGGATATCCGGGCCGCCGTCTATGGGCTGGCCCATGCCGTTGAAAACACGGCCCAGCATGTCCTCGGAGACGGCCAGCTGCTGGGGATGGCCCAGGAAGCGGGCCTTGGACTGGGCAAGGTTGATGCCCTGGGCGGACTCAAAGAGCTGGACGACGGCTCTGTCGCCCTCAACTTCCAGCACCTTGCAGCGGCGGACCTCGCCGCTGGGAAGCTCTATCTCGCCCAGCTCGTCGTAGGTAACGCCTTCAACGTGCTCTACCACCATAAGGGGGCTGGCGATCTCTTTTATGGTCTTATACTCTTTTATCATGCTTCCTCACCTCCGGCGATCACTTTTGCTATCTCGTCCTTCATCTGCGCTTCGATGGCGTCGTAGTCGGCTGCGAAGCTGTCGGCGTCGGCCATCTTGGCCCGGCCGATCTTCTCTCTGGCGTCGATGGCAAAGAGGCCGTTCATGTCGGCGCCCTTGTCCAGAGCCTCCCGGCACAGCTCGTCGTATTTCAGGACGATATCCAGCAGGCGGAACTGCTTGGCATAGGAGGAATAGGCGTCCTCATCCACGAAGGCGTTCTGCTGCAGGAAGTCCTCACGGATCATCTTGGCAGTCTCCATGGTGAGGCGGTCGGAAGCGGACAGGGCGTCCTGGCCCACCAGGCGGACGATCTCCTGCAGCTCGTTCTCCTCCTGGAGGATGTGCATGGCCTTGCTGCGGTTCGCCATATAGGTCTCGCCGAACTGCTGAGTGTACCAGCCCTCCAGGCTGTCCAGGTACAGGGAGTAGGAGGTGAGCCAGTTGATGGCAGGGAAGTGACGGGCATAGGCCAGGCTGGAGTCCAGAGCCCAGAAGACCTTGACTATACGCATGGTGGCCTGGGATACGGGCTCGGAGATATCGCCGCCGGGAGGCGACACGGCGCCGATGGCGGTGACGGAACCCCGGCGCTCCTCGCTGCCCATGCACTCCACAACGCCGGCCCGCTCATAGAACTGGGCCAGACGGGAGGCCAGGTAGGCGGGGTAGCCCTCTTCGCCGGGCATCTCTTCCAGACGGCCGGACATCTCACGCAGGGCCTCGGCCCAGCGGGAAGTGGAGTCGGCCAGGACGGCCACATCGTAGCCCATGTCACGGAAGTACTCGGCTATGGTGATGCCGGTGTAGATGGAGGCCTCACGGGCCGCCACCGGCATATCGGAGGTGTTTGCTATAAGCACGGTGCGCTTCATCAGAGGCTCGCCGTTGCGGGGGTCTTTAAGTTCCGGGAACTCCATGAGCACGTCGGTCATCTCGTTGCCGCGCTCGCCGCAGCCTATATAGACGACTATGTCCACGTCGGACCACTTGGCCAGCTGGTGCTGCACCACGGTCTTGCCGGAGCCGAAAGGTCCGGGGACGGCGGCGGTGCCGCCCTTGGCGATGGGGAACATGGTGTCGATTATACGCTGTCCGGAGTTCATGGGGCGGTTGGGGACGTATTTTTTCTGGTAGGGTCTTGCGATACGCACGGGCCAGCGCTGGATCATGGTGAGCTTGTGCTCTGCGCCCTTGGCGTCACGCACCACGGCTACCACGTCTTCCACCACGTGCTCGCCGCTCTCCACGCTCACTACCTGGCCGCTGATGCCGTTGGGGACCATGATCTTGTGGAGGATGGCGCTGGTCTCCTGGACGGTGCCCAGCACGTCGCCGGGGCCCACCTTGTCGCCGGGCTTTGCCACGGGGACGAAGTCCCATTTCTTCTCCCGGTTCAAAGCGGGCACGTCGATGCCTCTTGCAATGCAGTCCCCGGACAGGTCCCGCATCTCCGGCAGGGGGCGCTGGATGCCGTCGTAGATGTTGTCCAGCATGCCGGGGCCAAGCTCCACGGACATGGGCATGCCGGTGGTGACCACCTCGGCGCCGGGGCCAAGGCCGGAGGTCTCTTCATAGACCTGGATGGAGGCCTGGTCGCCGGTCATATTAAGGATCTCGCCTATCAGCCGCTGAGAACCCACACGGACAACGTCGGAGACGTTGGCGTCCGCCAGGCCCTCGGCCACGACAAGCGGCCCTGATACTTTAGTAATAGTTCCGCTCATGTAACTACCTACCTTTTCAGAGTTTGATGGGCGGCGGGTCTCAGTCGCCCAGAATGTTGGTGCCCACGGCACGCTCGACAGCCGCCCTCAGGGCCGACTGTCCCAGACCTATGGAGCCCTCCCTGCCGGGGATGAGGATTATCGCCGGGGTGGGGCTGTCCTTGAATTTGTTTATCTCTGCGCTCAGCTCCGCTGCAAAGCCCTCTTCGATGTAGATGATGGCATACTCGCCGCTGCCCCGGGTCAGGCTCTTGAGCACCCGCCCGGCTTCCGCCGCGTCCGCCGCCGGATAGGTCTCCAGGCCCAGAGCCTTGAAGCCCATGACGGTGTCCCTGCCGCCGATGACTGCAATTTTAAGCATACATATCACGCAGCCTTTCCCGGATGACCTGAGGGGCTATGCCCGCAAGCCGTCCCGTAAGAATCATTCTTATGGCGGTTATCTCGCCCTCCACGGCGGCCATATAGGCCAGCACCGGCTCGGCTCCGTAGCTTATGAGCTTTGCACCCCTGAGATAGGTGTTCACCGCGTTGTCGCAGGCCAGCTCAAAGGCGGTCATGCTGCCCCCGGTCATGCACTCGGCCCCCAGGGCTCCCGCCTTCTCCAGCACGCTGTGGGCATACAGAGCGGCAAGGCTGTCCTTGTCGCCCGCTGCCGTCAGGCGCTCCACGCCTATATTGCCTCCGGGCACCAGCACCTCTGCCAGGAAGTCCTGGTTCTTGCCCATGCGCAGGGTGCGCACCAGGCTGCGGAGATTGCTGCTGTCTATGAGCAGGCGGGCATAGCCCTGGATGAAAGGGCTCTCCACGGCCTCCGCCAGGCTTTGCAGCTCGGCGAAATAGGCCTTGTCCAGCACAAAGTCCGCCGCCTGGGGATTGCCGGTGCGGGCCAGCACGCCCTTGGCCTCGTCCATGGCCGCCGCCAGAGCCTCCGGCAGCAGCACGGGCTTGTCCTCATTGTATATCTCCAGCAGCTTTTCCCCGGGTATGCGCCCGGAGTCGCTGAGCAGGCGCTTGAGGTCCTGCCCCATGGCCTCCGCCTTCAGGATGACCTTGGCGTTGTGGTAATCATAGCGCAGCTTGAATATGTCCACCAGACGGCCGTCCGGGCAGAAGCGCCCCAGCTCCTCATATATGGCGGAGCGGTGCTTTGCCAGGCTCTCCTCGATCTCCTTGGCGCTCATCTGGGACATGTCCTCATAGCCGCTGTCGCTCAGGAGCTTTGCCGCATCCTCAAAGCTGGCGGCGTCCAGCATGCGCTCGGCCTTCTCCCGGCTGAGGAGCTTGGGCTCCCTGGAGCGAAGCATGGCTGATATGCAGAGAAACGCTTCTTTTTTATTAGCCAATTTTTTCCCTCCCTGCATGGGGATTATTCAAAAAGAACCTTGGCAAGCTGTGCGGACATGTCGCCCCGGCACAGCTCCACCAGCAGCTCTATGGTGCAGTTCGCTTCTATGCTGCCCCGCCTGAGTATCAGCCCGCCGGCAAAGTCGCCGGTGGAGTCGGAGAGGCTGAGCTTGCCGCCGGAGAGCAGGGCGTTTGCCCTGTCCACCACGGCCTGGCCCACGGCCTTCCGGTCCCGGGCGTTGAGGACTATCTCCTCGTCCCCGGTGGTGCTGGCCTGGACGGCCAGCTTAGCCAGCAGCTCCACATACTTGTCCTGGGGGAGCTGGGAGAGCATACGGCATGCCGTATCAAAGCTCTTGGACACCATCTCCTGCTTCAGGGCCAGGATGGCCTTGCGGGCCTCCATCTGGTTGATGCGCTCCACGCTGTCTATGTTGTCCTGGCAGGTCTTGACGCCCTGGCGTATCTTCTCGGCGTAGCGCTCCTTGGCCTTGGCCTCGTAGCTCTTGCGGATCTCAGCGCACTGCAGCTCGGTTTGAGCAAGTATCGCGTCGGCCTGAGCCTTGGCATCAGCCTGGATGTGCGCGATTATTTTTTCAGTGCCTTTCATTGACGATCTCCAATCTGATATAAATTTTTTGTGGCTGTGGCTGATCTGTCCCTATCAGATGAAGAGCAGCATCATCATGGATGCCAGCAGAGAAAGGATGGCGTAGAACTCAACGGTGATGCAGAGGATCATGCCCTTTGCCCAGTGGTTCGGGTTCTTTGCCAGGAGGTTGACGGAGGCTGCGGCCACTTTGCCCTGTCCTATTGCGGACACCAGACCGCCGATGCCTATGGGCAGGCAGGCCGCAAAGTAGCGGCAGCCGTCCACAAAGCTCAGGTCAAGAGCACTGCCGTCCAGCAGGCCCATGTTCATGATGGCCACGAAGAAGACCACCAGTCCGTACAGGCCCTGGGTGCCGGGTATGACCTGAAGGATCATGACTTTACCGAACTTGCTGGGGTCCTCGGAAACCAGACCTGCGCCGGCTTCACCGGCTATGCCGGTACCTACGCCGGAACCCGCGCATGCGAGGCATGCAGCCAGACCTGCGCCCAGAAGGCCTATTGCCAGGCCAGAGTGTGCAAACAAAAATTCCATTTTAATTTCCTCCTGTTTTTATTCTGCTACATTATAGTATTTGGTCTTTACTTCAAGGGGATTGAAGGGCCGCCCGCCGTCCTCATAGAACTTGCCGAAATACTCCAGGCACTGGAGTCGCAGGTCGTGGACATAGCAGCCCAGCAGGTTGAGGGCGAAGTTCAGGCTGTGGCCTATTATGAATATCACGGCAAAGAACACGATGTTGTTGGCTATGGCCCCTATGGTGTTGAACACCGTGGCTATTACGGAGCCGGCCAGCATCAGGGCCATGATACGGGAATAGGACAGAATGTCGCCGAACCAGCCGGTGGCGGTGTTGTACAAAGTGGTGAACACGCTCAGGACCTTGCCTATGCCCTTGGCGCTGCGGCTGCCGCCGTAGAACACCATCAGCAGGCCAATAACGAGTACCACCGGCACACCGGAAATGTTGCCTATCCTCAGGGCAAAGAGGATTATGCCTATGAGCGTCACCCACAGGGCGCCCTCTTCCCATATTGCATCGGCCAGTTGTCCGCGCCTCGTCTTCTTCACAAAGTTTATTACCATACCGGTGTTCAGGTGGATAAGGCCCAAAACCATGGCTCCTATGAGTACCACCATGCTGTCGGTCATGGGGTTAAAGAGGGAAGGCAGCACGCCCCAGCCCTCGCCAAGGTTCAGTATTATACCTATCTGCTCCAGAGCATTTCCGAAGAAGCCGCCTGTTAGGGCGCCCATCACAAAGGTGGAGATGCCGCCGTAGAGCAGCAGCTGGCAGAAGGACAAGGTGCCTCTTCTGGGCTTTATCTTCTTCATCGCCACAAGAGCGGCAATGATCATCAGCAGGCCGTAGCCCATGTCCGCCATCATCAGCCCGTAAAACAGGATGAAGAAGGGGGCCATCAGGGGGTTGGGGTCCAGACTGCCGTAGGCGGGCAGGCTGTACATGTCGGTGACCATGTTGAGGGCGTTGGTCAGCTTGTTGTTCTTGAGCTTAACGGGGACTTCCGGATACTCGCTCTCCTCCGGCGTCAGGGTCTCCCAGGCACAGCCGAAGTCCTCAAACACCTTTATGAGCTCCTCTTCCCTCTCCTCGGGGATCCAGCCCTCCATCACCACCGTGGACTCGGTGCCGTAGAGCTTTTCGTCCGCCTCCGCCAGGGCTATCTTGGTGCTGACCCGGTCGGCGGCCAGCTTCAGCTCGTCCCGGCGCACGGCCTCCGCCACGATGTTTTCCACGCAGCCGGCCTTCTCTTTCGCCAGCTCGTTCAGCTGCTGCCTGGCCTGGAGCATGCACTCCTTTGCCGTGCCGTTCATGCCGCTCATATTGCTGGCACTGAAGGCGAAGCCCCTCAGGCACTCCTGCATGGCGGGTATCTTCTCCCGCATGGCCACAAGCAGGACATATCTGTCCCTCTTGTCCTCGTTGATCTGGAAAAGCTCGCTCTCCTCGTCCACGGCCTCTATGGCCGCCTGCACCTGGTCCAGGGGTATCTTCCCGGAAATCGTTCCCATCAGGACCCCGCAGCGTTCCGTGCCCTCGGTGTTCAGGGGCAGATCCAGATCCAGCCAGGGCCGGAGGCTCTCGATGATGCTGCGCTGGCGGCTCTCCTCCGCGCTGATGCGCTTGATGCGGGAGTCGTAGCCCTCGATGGTCTCGGCAACGCGCAGAGCCCCGGTGAGCCCGGTGTCGTCCAGGAAGACCACATCCTCCAGCTCGGGCTTGGCCGAGAGCATCTTCTCCTTTTTGGGTGCGTATGTATTCAGCAGGGCAATGGCGTGATTGAGACTGGTATACTGGGATTTCAGAGTTGCCGTGTCGCTGCTCTCCCGGCTGACAAGGTTTTCCAGCTGGGATCCCTGTATCTCTCCCTCCAGCTCCGAAAACTCCACGCAGCCATGGCGGATAAGCTCTCGCAGCAGCTCGTCCTTCTTGGAACGGACAGCCATGAGCCGGAGCTTTTTCATTTTTAAAATGGCCATCAGCTATTCACTATCCTTTCCACTACGAGACTTGCCGCCTGCTCCAGCCTTGCTTCGGCTCTGGAGCGCAGAGCAGCCTTTTGGTTTTCCAGCTCCCCCGCCAGTGCTCTGGCGCTGCCTTTGGCCTTCTCCTTGGCCTGGCGGTTGAGCTCGGCCAGTTCCTCCTCGGCCTTGGAGCCTGCGGCCTCTACTGCGGCCTTTCCCGCAGCCTCCGCATCGGAGAGCATCTGCTTTGACCGCCCTTCCGCCGCCGCAACAGCTGTCTTTGCCTCATGTTCGGCCCGGGCGATACTGCTTATCGCTTCAAATGACATTGGCACACCCCCTCTTCGGTTGAGTTTGAGTATTAACAGGACAATATGCTCGGTTAAGCTGTTAACACTTGTTAACGGTATTTTAATGATACCTCATGAAGGCAATTGTTTCAAGGCAAATCTTCCCTTTTCCTTGACAAAATTATTGCATCCCGTCATGTAAAGGCAGACAGCCCGCCGCTCCGCGCCGAGCATCTCCGCCGCCGGGGGCCCGGTTCCCCCGGCTTGCGAAGGCTTTCAATACTCAAATTATTATAATGTTTTGCAAGTAAATTGTCAAACCATAGGCTCCGGGTATGGAATAGATTTTTATTCGTTTTTCCGCTTATATTTCGTCATTATGTACATGAAAAGTTTAAGTCCGGCCCCTGCGCCCAAGCTCTTCGGCCCCGCCGGGAAGTTCCCGGCGGGGCCGAAAGGCGCTGTCAGATATCTATTCTGCACTGTTTTCCCGTCTCCGCATTCACGTATATGGTCAGGCTCTCACCCTGGCTGCCCACACAGCTGAACTCATAGCAGGGCAGCTCCCTGCCGCCCTCGCTCTCTATGGTCACCCGGCGCTGTCCCTGGCTGCTCACGTTCTCCGGCAGCTGCCCGGCGGCGGTCTCCTGGTCGGTATTCCAGTTCAGCTCCGCCTCTTCATAGCTGTAATCCTCCCCGTTATAGGAGTATATGCTCCCGTCGTCCAGGGCCACGGATACCTTCACCCCGCTGCCCAGGCGCAGCGCCTCGTCCTGGACCTGGGCGAAATTGAAGGAGGCAATGGTGCCGCTGTCGCTGTAGCTCACCAGTGCCAGCTCCTCCAGCTCCAGGGAGGAGAGGAACTCCTCCGCCTTCTGCCGGGCCTTTTCGGTGCTGAGCCTGCCGCTGCTCACCAGGCGGGAGCTGCCCATGGACTCCAGGCCCCGGCTGCTCACGCAGATGATCAGATCCCCCGCGCTGTAGCAGCGGCGGCCGTCGGTACCGGCATAGCTGTACTCCTCCTTCAGCTCCATGGGGTCCACCCCCGCCACCTGGGCAGCCAGCTCTTTGGCCTGCTCCTCACTGAGGTCCCCGGCCGCCTGCTCTTCTTTCAGGCCATACTTGCCGTCATATTCAAAACTGCTGCCGTCAAAGCCGCTCTCATAGTCCAGCAGGGCGGCGCTTATCTTCTGCCCCTCCGGCTCTCCCACGTTCTCCAGCCGCTCTTCCCGGCTGTCCAGCAGCACAAGCCCGTTGTTCAAATCCATCTGCAGCTGCCTCAGCAGGGCGGCAAAGTCCACCGCCTGCCCCGAAAGGCTCTCCAGCTGCTCCAGCTGCTCCTGGCTGAAGCCGTTCTCCGCCGCCGCCGGGGCCAGGCTGTAGGCATAGTCCCCCGCCAGGTTCAGAAAGGATGCCAGGTTCTCCAGCTCCTCCGTGGCAAAGGGCAGGCTTAGCATGGCCGCCTCCGCCGCGGAGGCGGAGGCATAGACCTGGCCGCAGAGGCTGGAGCACAAGCCCCCGTCGGTGGCATAGAGGCTCTTCTTCATGGCCGCGCCCATGGAGTCCACCGCCTTCACGGTGGTCTCAAAGGCGGCCCTGGAGCTGTAGGCAGCAGCCCGGCGGTAGTCCGTCAGGCGGCTGTAGCCTATGGCACAGCACAGGCTCAGCGCCACCAGAGCGGCGACAATATAGGTTCCAAAAATAAACTTGGCTTTTTGAGACATAAAAAACACCTCTTCTGGTCTATCATTTCCAAAAGAGGTGTTTTTATGAATTGCCGGGAAATTTGTCCCGGCCGGGCTTTTATTTCAGCTTTTCAAGGCCCAGGCCCAGGCGGCGGAGAGTCTCCTCCCGGCCCAGGATGCGGCAGATCTCCACAGCTCCGCCGGGGGTCACCGCCTTGCCGGCGGCGGCTATGCGCACCGGCCACATCACCACGGAGTTCTTCACTCCCAGCTCCTGGGCCAGCTTGAGCATGGCGTCCATGATGCTCTCGTCCTCCCAGCTCTCCAGAGCCCGGAAACGGGGTATCATCAGCTCCAGGGCCTGCTTTGCGCTCTCCAGGCTGGACTTGGACTTCTTGTGGACGAAGAGCTCCCTGTCATAGTCCGGCAGGCTGTCGAAGAAGTCCAGCTTCTCCGGGATATCCGTGAGCACTTCCGTGCGCTGCTGGAGCAGGGCGGCTATGGCTGCGGCGTCGTAAGCCGGGTCCTTCACCGTCTGGCGGATATAGGGCTCGGCGATCTTGGCGAAAGCCTCCGGGCTCATGGCGCGGATATACTCGCTGTTGAAGTATTTCAGCTTCTCAATGTCAAAGATCGCTGGGGACTTGGAAATGCCGGCTATGTCGAAGCAGTCCACCAGCTCCTGCATGGAGAATATCTCCTGCTCCGCCTGCTCCCCTCTGGGGCTCCAGCCCAGAAGGGTCACGTAGTTTATCACCGCGTCGGTGAGGAAGCCCTGGGCAATAAGGTCCTCATAGGAGGGGTCCCCGTGGCGCTTGGACATTTTGTTGTGGGCGTCCCGCATCACCGGGGAGCAGTGGACATACTTGGGTATCTCCCAGCCGAAGCCCTCATACAGCAGGTTATACTTGGGAGCGGAAGACAGATACTCGCTGCCTCTCACCACGTGGGTGATGCCCATAAGATGGTCGTCCACCACGTTTGCAAAGTTGTATGTGGGCAGGCCGTCCCGCTTCAAAAGCACCTGGTCGTCCAGGGTGGAGTTGTCCACGGTGATGTCCCCAAAGATCTCGTCGTGGAAGGTGGTGCTGCCCTCATGGGGGATGAGCTGGCGGATGACATATGGCTCCCCCGCCTCAGCCCTCCGGTCCGATTCCTCCCGGCTCAGGCTGCGGCAGGGGTCGTCTCCCCGGTCGAAGTCCCCGCTGTCCTCCTCGCTCTCGGTCTTCTCGCAGAAGCAGCGGTAGGCATGTCCCCGCTCCATGAGCAGCTGCGCATATTCCTTATAATAAGGCTGCCGCTCCGTCTGGATATAGGGGGCCACAGGGCCGCCCACATCCGGGCCCTCGTCGTGCTCCAGGTGGCACTGGGCCATGGTCTTGTATATGACCTCCACGGCGCCCTCCACCTGACGCTGCTGGTCGGTGTCCTCGATGCGCAGGATGAACTTGCCCCCGGCGTGGCGGGCGATGAGATAGGTGTACAGGGCGGTGCGCAGGTTCCCCACGTGCATATACCCGGTGGGAGAGGGGGCAAAACGGGTGCGGACCTCCCCATGGGGTATCTTATCCTCCATCTCTTTGAACCAGCTCATGTCTTTCATATTCCAAAGCCTCCAAAAAAGCAGTTATTTTTACCCACGCACATATTATTTTATATTTTACCTGTTGTCAAGCCGAACTTATTTTGGTAGAATATGAAGACATGTGAAAAAACGCAATTTGAATTGTTCTTTATGGATAGAGGTATGATTATGGAAAACGCTGCGGTTTCTAAAAAAGTTATGCTCTCCGGCATACAGCCCTCCGGGGACCTGCATCTGGGCAACTACCTGGGGGCCGTCAAGAACTGGGCTGCCCTGGCCGAAGAGTTCGACTGCTACTATTTCATGGCGGACCTGCACAGTATCACCGTGCGCCAGAATCCCGCCGAGCTGCGCCGCCGCTCCCTGGCTCAGCTGGCTCAGTACATTGCCTGCGGCCTGGACCCGGAAAAGAACACCCTGTTCATCCAGAGCCATGTCCACGAGCATGCGGAGCTGGGCTGGATACTCAACTGCTACACCATGTTCGGCGAACTCAGCCGCATGACCCAGTTCAAGGACAAGTGCGCCAAAAATGCCGACAACATAAACGGCGGCCTCTTCACCTACCCCTCCCTCATGGCGGCGGACATTCTGCTGTACCAGGCGGACTATGTACCCGTGGGCGAGGACCAGAAGCAGCACTGCGAGCTGACAAGAGATATCGCCATACGCTTCAACAATCTCTACGGTGAGACCTTCAAGGTCCCCGAGCCCTATATCCCCAAGGTGGGCGCCCGCATCATGAGCCTGATGAACCCCACATCCAAGATGAGCAAGTCCGACCCCCAGGGCTGCGTCTTCCTGCTGGACAGCCCCGAGGAGATAGCCCGGAAGTTCAAGCGGGCCGTCACCGATTCCGACACGGAAAACTGCGTGCGCTACGACCCCAGCGAAAAGCCGGGAGTGGCAAACCTCATGAGCATCTACTCCTCCGTCACCGGCAGGAGCTTCGATGAGATAGAAAAGGAGTTCCAGGGCAAGGGCTACGGCGCCTTCAAGAGCGCAGTGGGCGAGGCCGTCATCGAGGCCCTGCGCCCGGTGCGGGAGGAGGCCCAGCGCATCATGGCCGACAAGGCCTACCTCCAGCAGGTCTACACCCAGGGAGCCCAGAAAGCCTCCTATACGGCCCGCAAGACCCTGCGCAAGGTGTACAAGCGGGTGGGCTTTGTGGAAAAGCCCTTTTGAGCCGCGAGCTCTCTAATTCCAATTTAGTCCAACAGGACAGGAGAAGATCTGATGATTCCAGATATTGAAGATTGGCTCAAAATGCTGCTGGCCTTCATAGTGGCTCTTGCGATATCCTTCTTTATGACCCCGCCGGTAAAGGAATTTGCCGAAAAGGTGGGAGCAATGGATGTGCCTAAAGACGGCCGCAGAGTCCACGACCACCCCATTCCCCGTATGGGCGGCCTGGCCATTTTCCTTGGCTTTGTAATAAGTCTGCTGCTCTTTGTGAATATGTCCACCCAGGTCATGGGCCTGCTGGTGGGCGCTGTTATAATAGCGATGATGGGCGCCGTGGACGATATAGTAAACCTCAACCCCTGGGCAAAGCTGGCCGCCCAGCTGCTGGCGGCAATAGTCGCCGTACGCTCCGGCCTGGTCTTCGACGCCATCTCCAACCCCAACGTCTTTTCGGAGGAGACTACTATTTACATCGGCCATCTGTCCATCCCCCTTACCATAATATGGATAGTGGGCTGCACCAACGCCATGAACCTGATAGACGGACTGGACGGGCTGGCGGTGGGCGTGTCCGCCATAAGCTCCACCTCTATGCTGATAGTCTCCCTGCTGGTGGCGGAGCCGGTGGTCTCCGTCATCCTGGTAGCCCTCACCGGGGCCTGTCTGGGCTTTATGCCCTACAACATGAACCCGGCCAAGATATTCATGGGGGACGTGGGCTCCCAGCTGCTGGGCTTCGTGCTGGCTACCGCCTCCATAATGGGACTGTTCAAGTTCCACGCCGTGTTCACCTTCTTCGTGCCCATGCTGTCCCTGGCCCTGCCCCTCACCGACACAATCTTTGCCTTCTGCCGGCGCATCTCCCACGGCCAGAGCCCCTTCCATGCCGACAAGGGACATTTCCACCACCGGCTCCTGGCCATGGGTCTGAGTCAGAGGCAGGCTGTGGCGGTGCTCTACTCCATATCCGCAGTCATGGGCCTGCTGGCCGTAATCCTGGCGGCGGACACTCCGGCGCTGCGCATCATATGCCTGGCGGCCATTGGGGCGATAGTCTTTTCTATCTGGCTTTTCGTATTTCACAAAAATCCCAATTTGGGCAAGAAAGCCGCCCCGGCCCTTAAGCCCCAGGAAAAGAGCGAAGAATAACTTACTGCCTCCCTTGGCGCAAGATCCCAGGGAGGCAGCTTTTATAAATTTTCACAGCAGAAACATGGCCCCCATTATTATGAGCAGCTCGCTGTCTCCGCTCTCCCGGTACATGAGATACAGGATGAGCAGGAGGATGATGTCCTCCGTTTCCAGCTGGCCTATCCGCTCCGGCAGCAGCTTACCCAGGTCTTCCAGGCTGCCCAGGATATTCGGGGAGCGGAGGCTCTGCTCCCGGGGCTTTTCTTTTCGGGGCGGAGGGCTCTGGCCGGAGCCACGGCTTCCGTGGCCCGGCTCCCCCGGCTCCGCATAGCGGCTAACCTTGCCGCTGTTGCCCTGATAGCGATTAATCACCGCCTTCTCCCCCCATCTCCCCCATGGCCAGCCGGGCTATCTTAGCCAGGCGCGCCAGCTTGATGGCCTTATCCATCTTGCTGCGCCGCTTCTCGGACAGGTAGGGCCTCATGGCCTCCAGCAGCGCCCGCTCCTGGGGCTTTTGTTCTCCGCTGCGGCTGAGCAGCCGTCCCAGTCTTTGCAGGGACGCCGCATCTATGCCCAGGTCTTCCCCCAGGGCGCTCTCCGCCCTGCCCCCGGCCTCGCCGCCGCTCTCTCCCCCTGCGCCTCCCATGAGGCTCCTGGCCACCTTTGTTATCTGCTCCATCTGCTTGGGATCGCCCAGGATGGAATTTATCTTGTCTTCCAGCTCGCTCACGGCAGGCTCACCCCCTGTTCTGTCAGTCCTTCATCAGCTGCTGCACGCTTTGGGCCAGCTTCTGTCCCTCCTGGGTACTCAGCAGGGAGCTCAAAAGCTCTCTCAGGGCCTGGCTGTCCCCGCTTCTGGCAGCCCGCTCCACTTCCGCCGTATCCAGCATCTGGCCCAGCTTCCGCACTTCCCGGCTGTCCGCCAGGGCTTTCAGTTTATCCGTCTTGCCCCGGCGGTCCAGCTCCCGGCCTAATTCTTCAAAATTTTGCATTGAAACTCACTCCCATTCGTTCTATTATATTCAATAGCTCATGCTATGATTACGAAAGGAACTTTGCCATGAAAGCTGCCGTTTTTTCCGATACCCACACCAATATCGCCCTGTGCCTGGAGGCGGTGCGCCGCTGCAGGCCGGATGTGATCATCCACCTGGGTGACCACGACCGGGACGCCCAAGCCATCGCCCAGAAGTTCCCGGATATCCCCATGTACAATGTATGCGGCAACTGTGATATTGCCCCCGTCGCCCCCGCCTCCCAGGTGATACAGCTGGGGCCGGTGAAGGCCTTCATCACCCACGGCCACCTGTACAACGTGGACTACGACCGCATCGACTCCCTGGTCTATGCCGCCCAGGAACAGGACTGCAGGCTGGCCATGTTCGGCCACACCCACAGGACCCTCTACCAGGAGGTGGGGGGAGTCACCGTTCTCAACCCGGGCACCGCCGGCAAGGGCCGCAAGCTCACCTGGGCCCTGGTGGAAATTTTCGATAACGGCGGCATAATCTGTTCCATACAGGACCTGTAAGTCCCGGCCCCCAGGCCGCAAACCATTCTTCCTGTTCACGGAGTTGAAACCATGAATCTGAAAGCCACAATCGCCATTATTATCTGCAAGCTGCTCCGCTCCTTCTCCCGCCTGGTCCACCGGGGGGGCACAGCCATGCCCGGGCGTATCGCCCTGAAATTCTGCCCTGAGCTCTTGTCCATAGTCTCCAAAGGGGTCAAGACCGTGGCCATCACCGGCACCAACGGCAAGACCACCAGCTCCCGCATGGTGGAGCAGGCCTTCCTGGAGCAGGGCAAAAGCTACTTTGCCAACCGCTCCGGGGCAAACCTCATCAGCGGCATCACCACGGAGTTCGTGATGAACAGCACTCTCTCCGGCAAATGCCGGAAGGAATACGCCGTCATCGAATGCGACGAGGCGGCGGCCCGCCGGGTCTTCCCCCAGCTCAGGCCCCAGGTGGTGGTGGTCACCAACCTCTTCCGGGACCAGCTGGACCGCTACGGCGAAGTCACCCACACCCTGGGCAACATCCGGGCGGCTCTGGAGCCCATACCCCAGGCCAGGCTCTGCCTCAACGCCGACTGCTCCCTCACCTCCTCCCTGGCCCTGGACCTGGAAAATCCCGTGGTCTACTTCGGCATAGAAAAGGGCGCCGCCCCCTCCCGGCCCAAGCCCGAGATATCCGACGCCACCCACTGCATCCGCTGCAAGGCGGAATACGACTACGACTATATCAGCTACGGCCACCTGGGAGGCTTTCGCTGCCCCCGCTGCGGCTACAGCCGCCGCAAGGCCGACTACGCCGTGACGGAGATACTCTCCCAGGGGGCCGACAGCAGCAGCCTCATCATGGACATCCGGGGAGAAAAACACATGGTCACGGTGAACCTGCCCGCCATGTACAATATATACAACGCCATCGGAGCCGTCGCTGCCGTCAGTGAGATGGGTCTGGGGGCCCAGGCCGCCATCTCCGCCCTTGGAGATTTTCAATGCGGCTTCGGCCGCATGGAGCGCTTCCAGCTGGGCAAGGGCGGCGCCAGGATGATGCTGGTGAAAAACCCCGCCGGATGCAGCCAGGTGATAGAGTTCCTGGAAAATGTCCGGGAGAAGTTCTCCCTGGTGGTCTGCCTCAACGACCGCAGCGCCGACGGCACCGATATCTCCTGGATATGGGACGCCGATTTCGAGGGCCTGACCAAGCTCTCCGGCCGCCTGGAAAATGTCCTGGTCTCCGGGGACCGGGCCTCCGACATGGCCCTGCGCATAAAATACGCCGGCATTGCCCCGGAACACATCCGGACAGAGCGCAGCTATGAAAAGCTGGTGGAGTGGATAGAGCGCCAGGAAGCGCCGGTGTTCATCATGCCCACCTACACCGCCATGCTGGAGCTGCGGGAAGTGGTGATAAGCCACTGCGGCGGCAGCGAGTTCTGGGAATAAGGAGGGGCGACTATGGAACTTAGAATATGCCACATGTACCCGGACGTGCTGAACCTCTATGGGGACCGGGGCAACGTGATTTGCATGACAAAGCGCCTGGAGTGGCGGGGCATAGACGTGTCGGTGACAAAGCTGCCCATCGGGGACAGCCGCTCCCTGGCGGACTTCGACCTGATATTCATAGGCGGCGGCCAGGACTTCGAGCAGCAGGTGCTGCTCTCGGACCTGCACCGGGGCAAGGACAGGGAGATAAAAGCCGCCGTGGAAGACGGCGTCACCTTCCTGGCCATATGCGGCGGCTACCAGATGCTGGGCGCCTACTATGAGACCTTCGACGGCAAACGCTGCGATTTTATCGGGGCTCTGGACCTGTACACCAGGGGCTCGGTGAAGCGGATGATAGGCAACTACAAATTCCAGTGTTCCCCCTCTGCCGGGGGCAGCACCGTGGTGGGCTTTGAAAACCACAGCGGCAAGACCTGGCTGGGCAGCGGCCTGGAGCCCTTGGGCAAGGTGCTCTCCGGCTTCGGCAACAACGGGGAGGACGGCAGCGAGGGCGCCCACTACAAAAACGTCTTCGGCACCTACAGCCACGGCCCCCTTCTGCCCAAGAACCCTGAGCTCTGCGACTTTATACTGAAGACCGCCCTGGAGCGGAAATACGGCTCTGCGGAACTCTCCCCCCTGGATGACGGCTTCGAACTGCTGGCCCACGACGAGATGTGCGCCAAGCTCTGACACCTTTTGGAGGACACCGATGATAAGATTTTACAACGGGAAGACCCTCAGCTTCGGCGGCGGCATGAAGCTCAGCGGCCACGAGGTCTGGGTGGATGGAAGCACCATAGTCTATGTGGGCCCGGCAAAGGAGGATATGCCCGTCTTTCAGCGGCAGATAGATTTGAAGGGCGACCTGCTCATCCCCGGCTTCAAGGACGCCCACACCCACACCGCCATGGTCTTTCTCCGCTCCTACGCCGACGACCTGCCTTTGCAGGACTGGCTGTACAACAAGGTCTTTCCCCACGAGGCCAGGCTCACGCCGGAGGCCGTATACCAGTTCACCCGCCTGGGCATTCTGGAATACCTCTCTTCCGGCATAACCGCCAGCTTCGACATGTACTACTACAATGAGGCCTACGCCAAGGCCAATGTGGACTGCGGCTTCCGCACCGTCATCTGCTCGGCCATGAACGACTTCGACGCCGACCCCACCAACATAGAGCGGGAATACCTGCGCTTCAACAACTACAGCGAGCTGGTGAGCTACAAGCTGGGCATCCACGCCGAGTACACCACCGGCCTTCAGCGCATGGAGTACATGGCCTCCCTGGCGGAGAAGTATCAGGCCCCCTGCTACATGCACTGCTGCGAGACCAGGGCGGAGGTGGAGGGCTGCCTGGAGCGCCACGGCCTCACTCCGCCCCAGCTGCTGGGCCGAATGGGCCTGTTTAACTACGGCGGCGCCGGCTTCCACTGCGTATGGATGAGCGATGAGGACATAGAGCTCTTTGCCCGCAAGGGCATCTACGCCGTCACCAACCCCGCCTCCAACGTGAAGCTGGCCAGCGGAGTTGCCCCGGTGGACAAAATGCTCTCCGCCGGAGTGCCCATGGCCATAGGCACCGACGGGGCTGCCAGCAACAACGCCCTGGACATGTTCCGGGAGATGTACCTGGCCAGCTGCATGCAGAAGCTCAGCCTCATGGACGCCTCCGCCGGTAAAGCGGAGGAGATACTCACCATGGCCTGCGCGGGGGGAGCCCGGGCCATGGGCCTTGATGATTGCGACGATATAGCCCCGGGGAAAAAGGCGGACCTGTGCGTCATCGACCTGCACCGGCCCAACATGCAGCCGGAGCTGAACATACCCAAAAACCTGGTCTATTCCGGCTCCAAGGAGAACGTGCGCCTGACCATGGTAAACGGCCGCATACTCTATGAAAACGGGGAGTTCTTCGTGGGGGAGGAGCCGGAGGAGATATACCGCCAGGTGAACCGGCTCTGCAGGAGTATTTTATGAGGTACATAGACCTGCACGCCCACAGCACCGCCTCCGACGGCACCGTCTCCCCCGGGCAGCTGGCGGAGCTGGCTGTTCGCCAGGGGCTCTCCGCCCTGGCCCTTACCGACCACGACACCGTCCTGGGCTACCCGGAGCTGAAAAAGGCCGGGGAGAAGCTGGGGCTGGAGACCGTCCCCGGCATAGAGATAAGCACCAAGTTCCACCGGGCCGTCCACATCCTGGGCTACTACATCGACCCCCACTCCCCCCAGCTGGAGCCGGTGCTCAACTGGGTGGTGGAGGACCGGGACAAGCGCAACCGGGAGATGTGCCGGCTCATGGCCGCCGACGGGCTGCCGGTGGACTACGAGGATATGAAAAAACGCTTCGGCCCGGTGATAGGCAGGCCCCACTTTGCCGATCTGCTGGTGGAGCTGGGCCTGGCCGAGAACGTCCGGGACGCCTTCGACCGCTATGTGGAGAAGGGACAGCGCTACTATGTGGGCCGCACCATCCTCCCCATAGAGAGGGCCATTGAGATAATCCGCCTCTCCGGGGGCGTGCCGGTGCTGGCCCATCCCTTCCAGTATAAATTGGATGACGCCGGCCTGCGGGAACTGATAGAGCACTGCATGGCCCAGGGCCTGCGGGGCATGGAATGCCGCTACAGCGGCTACGGCCCGGAGCAGAGCGCCTATCTGGAGAAGCTGGCGGAGGAATACGGCCTTGTAAAGACCGGGGGCAGCGACTTCCACGGCAGCAACAAGCCCCAGATCTCCCTGGGCAGCGGCACTGAAAACGATCTCCATGTGCCCTGTGAGTGGCTGGAACGGCTGAAGGAAGAGGCCGGGATATAAATGGGAGCGGGAAAAATTCCCGCTCCCATTTCAGCCTGTCAAAGAACCCCGGGATTCAGGAAGAGAATCCCGGGGATTTGGCATATATGGGGTTAAAAATCGTGAGAATGTAGCGGAAAAAGGAGTTGTTCCAACTCCATA